>PAWP01000096.1 GCA_002714125.1 Gammaproteobacteria bacterium | reverse complement strand
AAGCATTATCAATAGCCGCGCGCTGAATGACCCCACCGGACCGATTTCAGAGTCGGCATAGACGACAGCCATTTAGATCTTCGTCGATGCCGTCACCGTCGAAGTCTCCTGGCCGGTCCGAGCNTGGNCAGGATGCCCGGTTTGGCGCTAAATNTCGGCGTTAGGTGGCTNGGAATACCGCTCGCCTCNGGGTCAGATTCCCATGAGTTGTTGANCTGGATCTGNTCGCCGGTTGATTGATCGAACAACTGCAGCACCNGGTCGGCAGGCGNNCTCTGAANGTCAGGCTGGNGCTGCGGTNCNNGCTCATAACGNTGGCGTGGCTGTCNCCNTCGATGATGAAACCCCAATCGTCANGCCATCGTCGNCGGTTACGANGANGCGACTAGAAATGTTGATCGNCCGGCTCATGGCCGAATTGNGCAGGGNCCNTGGTTCAATTGCAANAATGAATGCCCANAATNCAAGTCGTATTCGNTGNTTCTCAGTNGTTGTCTGTGAGTTGTTTGTNCAGGTGTNCAGGCCTCCCCGGATCTCACAGTGCCCGTATCTGATTTAATGGCCTTGGANATTANCTATGAGGTNGTCATGCAACTGTCAGTGCTTGATCAGTCGCCCATCGGTCCGGGTGAAGACGCGGCAACCGCAGTTGCACATACGATTGAACTCGCAAGTCGCTGTGATGATCTTGGCTATCACCGCTACTGGCTGGCTGAACACCANGCATCCAAGACNCTTGNGTCTNCNGCGCCCGAGATCCTGATTGCGCGTGTNGCGAACGAGACACGGCACATTCGCGTGGGTTCAGGGGGAGTAATGCTGTCGCACTACTCTCCGTACAAGGTCGCCGAAAACTTCCGCCTGCTGGAGGTGATGTATCCGGGTCGGATCGATCTGGGGGTGGGACGGGCACCAGGCNGCGATGGTGTAACCGCGGCCGCCCTAGCATATGGCAACAAGCTGGGCATCGAATACTACCCAACGAAGGTTCGCGACATGCTGGCCTGGGTCTCGAGTGAGAAGCCCTACTCGGAGGCGTTTGGCAATCTTGCGGTGTCTCCGGCTGCTGAGANCGTACCGGAGGTCTGGGTGCTGGCCTCGAGTCCCGACAGCGCGCGTTANGCAGCCTATTTTGGNCTGCCGCTTTCGTTCGCGCACTTCATCGCGCCGGAACAAGCTACNAANGTGATGCATACTTATCGGGCTGAGTTTAATCGAGATTCAGGCCGCGAGCCTCGTGCGGCCCTCGGAGTGTTTGCGATTGCGCACGATGACCCTGATCGGGTTGACCTGNTGCNTAGGGCGCGCGAGCTGCAGAAAATACGCAGGGAAAGTGGTCAGCAGAGACCTGCCCCGACACTGGAAGAGGCCGCAGCACACCCGTTTACTGATAAGCAGATTGAACGCATGCGCAGCAAGCGGTCCCGGCAGATCATCGGCGAACCGGAGGCCGTGCGTGCTGAGATTGAGGCCCTTGTAGTTGCTTCGGGTGCTGATGAGGTTGTGGTCTTAACTATCACGCCGTCCTTTGTGGACAGGGTGCGTTCNTACGAACTGCTTGCAGGCGCTTTTGGGCTCTCGCCCCCTACCTAGACCCAGACTTCGAGGTTCCCAGAGCGCCCAATCTTTCGGTCGAGTTTGGCATCGAGGACAGGGCTCAGGTTGCAGCTGTCGAANAGNTCCACAACCGCCTGTTGGTCTGGGTCAGGCAGAGCAGCAACGGCGTCCTGCACGCGTTGCAGCAGATAGAACCGGAACGGCTGCGCGATGGCGCGGATGCTGGCGCCAGGGATTTCGAACTCGGCCATACCATANCCACGGTCACACTCCGTACCGGGGGCTGGGGACGTTTGGCTAAGCACCTGGTTGATTCGTGCGGCTGCCGCAAGCGTTTCGGGCACAAAATCCTCGGCAATGACCTGCAGTAATTCGATCAGCGACGGGGGGATCGCATCATTGGCAAGAAAGGTNTCTGANCGGTCCGCGTACTCGCCAATGTCGGGTTCAGGTCTGTTCATTCGCTCGACCCAGCGCAACACATTGAACGCCCTAGTCTGAAGGATNCGGAGCGGCACTGGGTCGCGCCCGAGGTGACCGTACATGGGCGCCGCAAGGCCAAAATCGCCAATGGAAGGCATACCGCCTAGCAGATACGGCACGTTTGCNAGGTGCACATTGAAGGCCTCGACGAAGCGGTCATACATAGCCTCAATTGCGGCGCTGTTAGCCGGGTCGGCACCAAAGATCGGCGTGACTTCCTCGCGGTTGATGCGGCGTCGTGCGTCGCCAGTCATCTCCTCCGTCCCCCCCCAGGGTGTGATGGGGCGGAAGTGATGCGCGAGGAACGCATCTTCCTCGGAGAAGTGCCACCGGTAGTGCATACATGGGCGCAGCAGACCTTCGGCACCGATGACATCAAATAGTAGGCTTACAACTCGTTGGCGAGGTGTGGTGGGTGTATGTGGATGACCACGCTCAGCCTCGAAATGATCGATGATGGCAACGCCGTCACGGATTACCTTGCCGTCCGGAAACTCNATCGTTGGTATACCGCGTCGGTTGCCCGCTTTGGGTAACACAACNTGCATGAAATGCTGGCTAGCGTGCGGTTCTTCNCGGTAATCGATGTGGGCTTTGACCAGGTAGCTGCGCGCACGNCCNGTGTAGAGTGACATTGGCGAGCCATAAAGTTTCAGTGGTNCGTCCAAGTGNTTCAGCCTCGGGTCAGCGCGATAACAGGAATGACGCGGTCAGTCCTTGCTTGNTATTCATTGAAGAACGGCATGACGCCTGCCATTTTTCTGAACTGCTCGGAGCGTTCAGGCTCAGCNAGTATGATGGCTTTGCCGTCCCAGGATTCGCCATCGGGCAGTTCGACATGCAGCTCTGGTGTCTTTGAGAGATTTAGAAACCAGGGCGGGTGGTGCTCAGCACCACCAAAGGAAGCGATGATGATGACACGAGCGCCATCGCGCGTGAATACCAGCGGCACGGTGCGTGGCTGACGGGTTTTGGCGCCAGTGGTGGTAATCAACACCAGATTGACGCCTTCGAAGTTGCCACCTACTTTGCCGTTGTTGGCCCGGAACTCCTCAATTACGGGTTTGTTCATTGCGTTCATGTCGACCATGTGGGATTCCTTGTACAGGCTGTTTCCTATCGTACCGCGGTTTGCGTTTCAGGTTGACGGCGGAAGGCGAGCAGCGCGGCGATGAAGCCTGCGGCGTAGAGCNCTGCGCCTGAGCNGAATACGGCTGTNGTAGGTAGCGCCAGTTGCAATACGCTCCACCCGATTAGGGGACCCGTCGCGGCGCCGAGGTCGCCGGCGGTANCNAATCTCGCGTAGTAGCCTGANCCATGCCGGCTCGCTTCTCCCGCGAGTGCGACCTGAAGCGCCGTACCACTGGCGAAAAACCACANGATCGCAGCAGTNAGCACGACCACGTGGCTGCTTGCCATCAGTGCCGTGAGAGCAAGTAGTCCCGAGCCAAAACAGACGCTCGTGGCACATAACATGCCGTATCGATCTGCAAATGCACCGAACAATGGACCGCACAGCGTGTCGAAGATCCAGCGGCTACCAAGTAATAGGCCTGTAAGCGAGGCAACGCCGAGGACCATACCAGCGATGGTGAAGGAGTCGCCGAAGCGGTCGAGCAAGATGAAGCCGAGAGTTGACATGATGAGCCCTGGCCCCACTGCAGATACNCAGAAGCCNCCCACAAGTAAGGCTCGCGAACCGCTNNGAGGCATNGATTGCCAAACCTNTTGTGCCTCGAAGTTTGCNAACAANGGCAACGGCACTGCCAAAAGTGACANAGCNGCAAACGCCAGAAAAGTAGCCTCAAAACCGATGGCATCGAAGAGGAAGCCGCCCAGCACAATGCCGCCTATTCCCCCAATCCGGGAGAGACCGCTGTAGATACCCATCATCTGGCCGCGAACACTGGTATGGGTGGTTGCCAGACTCATCACGCTGGCATGGCGGATGAACGACCAACTTAGCCCCCACGCGAGGCGCGCGAGTAACAGCAACAGAAAGGTCCCTGAAAGGGCATAGGCTAGCGTGGTCAACCCTCCCAACAGCAGTGCGGTTGCGAACAGATGGGTTGGGTCGAGTGCCCGCAGAACTCGTTCGGCCAGCGTATTGGTCAGCAGACGGACCCAGCGGTTTGCTGACAGTAGGATCCCAACATGGATTGGCGCGAGTCCAATCTGCTCGAAGTA
This sequence comes from Gammaproteobacteria bacterium, assembly GCA_002714125.1. The sequence goes on along the minus strand of PAWP01000096.1, from coordinate 45,409 downwards.
GATGGGCAACAGNGCGTAAAGCGCCTGATCTCCGAGCAGGGAGAGCGCAGTCGCTGCCCCGCAGACAATTACTGATCGCGGCGGGCGTNGCATCAGTTGAGGCCCTCAGGNTTGAGCAGGNACGCCGTCCTCAAGGGTGACCCANTTCTGCNTGCTGTCACACCAGGNCTGAAATCTTGGTTCCCAGGTGCTGGTGTCGTCCAGCGTGCCNGTTTTCAAAAACCAATTGTCTGGTGAGCTGTCTACCCCGGAGTAGATGGGTGAACCGCAGTTGTTGCAGAACCAGCGCTCAACAGTGTTACCGCTCTTGGTGTCTGCATCAGCATAGAGTTTGGGTTCGCCTTGGATAAACCTGAATGCTTCGCGTGGAACTGCCGCTAGGGTCGAGAAAGCCGATCCCGCCTGACGCTGGCAGTTTTTGCAATGACAAATCCCTGTAATGGAAGGTTCGCCGTCGATCTCGTATCGGATGTTGCCGCAAAGGCAGCTGCCGGTCTGTGTCATGTTNTCCCCTCATTTAGGCACTAGGATGTCTTTGAGCTTACACTGCTGCGTCGAGCCAGACCGACCTGAGATTTGTCAGGGCCGCACGGGGGTCCCATCCGGTAGCCGGGTTTGCGTCCAGGACTCGACGATGTCCGAGACCGGGTGTTCTGCTGCAAGCTGCTCGTCGATATCGATGCCNAGACCTGGCAGATCGTTGGGATAGAGGTACCCGGCTTTGACGGTCGGCAACCCGGGGAACATCGCATAATCGAGCTCCGATGGCCGGTACCATTCTTGCACTCCAAAGTTGGGCGCCCAGAGATCGAGGTGCAGGTTGGCGGCATGGCCAATTGGGGAGGTATCGCTGGGTCCGTGCCAGGCGGTACGCAGACCATAAGTATGNGCGTGGTCTGCNGCCTTGCGTGCNGGCGTGATGCCACCCATCTGACTTACATGCATACGAAGGAAATCGATAAGGCGGCTCTCAATGAGGGGGCGCCATTCAAGGGGATGGTTGAAGAGTTCACCCATTGCGAGTGGCGTTGCGCACTGCTGGCGTATCCGTTCAAACCAAGCGATGTCTTCGGGCGCGAGTACATCTTCAAGAAAAAAGAGCCGGAACTGNTCAACGTCCTTGGCGAACTGCACAGCGTCAATTGGCGTAAGGCGTTCGTGCACGTCGTGCAGCAACTCCACTTCAGGTCCTGCTTCAGCACGGACATGGGCCATCATGTCTAACGTGTTGCGGCAATAGGCTCTGGGATCGAAGTAGGCCCCATCCAGCGCGTTNTCAGGCTTCACAAAGGTTGNAGCTTCGCCCCCGTANCCTCCCATCTGGATNCGAATGTACCGGAAGCCCTCAGCCATAAAGGCACGAGCGCGTTCAGCGACCGCTTCCCTGGTGAGTCCATCTGCATGCACATAGACATGCGCAGCCTCACGGCATTTGCCACCGAATAGCTCATACAANGGCATACCGGCCCGCTTGCCTTTGATATCCCACAGAGCCTGATCGATACCTGAAATGGCGTTGTTCAGGACTGGTCCGTTGCGCCAGTAACCCTGCACCATCGACATCTGCCATATCTCTTCGATACGNGCGACGTCACGTCCTACGAGAAGAGGTTTGAGGTGGGTCTCGATTGTGGCGGCCACCGCATGGATGCGTTGGGTAAACGTCGCGCAGCCAAGACCGTAGAGGCCGGGCTCCGAGGTCATGACTTTCACAATGACCAGTCGGGAGTGGCCCGGTTGGGTCATGATGACCTTGATGTCGTCGATGACGATGCTGGACACGGAGTTCTCCTGCTGCCTAGAAGTGACGGCCATGCCAAGTTGGTCGCATCCAACTCCTGGCCACACTGCTGTCGCCGTCTATGTCGAGCGTTGGGAGCCCGCGTGCCGCGTCGTCAATCTTTGCTGCGATCGTCGGGCTCGGGAGAAGCCAGGCGATGACCGTGATAAGAAGTGTGTGTGTCTTCATGTTCGAATCTTTTTACTCCTGAACTATACGCGGATCCGCAAGGGTCCTGTCGGGCGGTATGATTCCGCAATGGCGGCGGACAACAGAGCCTCGAACGTTCTCATTGCTGGCGGCGGTATCGGAGGCCTATGTGCTGCTCTGTGTCTTGCCAGGCATGGTATTGCGACCACCGTTTTTGAGCAGTCGTGCGATTTCGAAGAGGTGGGCGCAGGCATTCAGGTGTCGCCCAATGCCAGTCGGGTTCTGCACAGTCTTGGGCTTGAAGAGGCCCTCCGGGAGTTTGCTTTCCTGCCCCAGGCAACTGAATTTAGGGGTTGGCGGAACGGCAGTGTCTTGGGTAGTGCACCACTGGGTGATGCAGCGATCGAGCGGTATGGTGCCCCCTACTACCACCTCCATCGGGGTGATCTTCTGCGGGTTTTGCTCGACGCGGCACGCAACACATCCGTGATTGCGCTAGAGACTGGCTCGCAGGTTATTGATGCCGGGACGCAGGCAGACCGTGCATGGCTTTGTTTCGATGACGTGCGGGCGGAGGCTGACGCGGTTGTCGGCGCCGATGGTATTCACTCTGCAGTGCGAACTGCACTGTGGGATGACGGCAAGCCAGTTTTCACCGGTAATGTTGCGTGGCGTGCTCTCGTCCCTACTGAGCGCCTGCCCGTCGAACATGTGCGACCGGTCACCACGGCTTGGTGGGGTCCAGGCAAGCACTTTGTGCACTATTACGTGCGTCGTGGCACAGTCGTGAACTGCGTTTGTGTCGTCGAGAAAGCGGGCTGGGAGGTTGAGTCATGGGCCGAGCATGGCGACGTTGCGGAATTGCGTAGGGATTTCCGGGGCTGGAGCAGGGATCTGCAGATCCTGCTGGATGCTGTTGACTCGGACGTACTCTACAAATGGGCGCTTTTTGATCGACCACCTATGACGCAATGGGGGCGCGGCAGGGTTACGTTGTTGGGAGATGCCTGTCATCCGACGCTGCCATTCATGGCGCAAGGTGCAGCGATGGCAATAGAAGATGCTGCGGTCTTAGCCTCGTGCCTCACCAAACTACCTATGCCAGCGGCGCTCGCCCGCTACGAAGCACTGCGCATTAGGCGCACTGCGCGGGTCCAGCAAGGCTCCAGACGTAATGCCAAGGTATTCCACTTGTCGGGCGCTGCAGCGTGGGTCCGCAACCGTGCACTGCGCTTGGTAGGTGATAGACCCATGGCCGATCTTTACAGGTACGACGTGTTCCGAGAGATTCTGGACTAGCGCGCTGGGGAAAACGAGTACCGGTGGGCACCGGGCACAGTGGTCTCAGGCGCGGGACCACTACTGACGCCCCACCAGTGTGAACGCTACGGCGTCCATCAGGCAGCTGAAGAGGCGTGCGGCGGGTTGGTGCATGGCGTATCCGGACGAAATTGACTGAGGCGAATGATTAGCGCTGAACCAGCGCTGCGCCGTCATCCTCGATTTCTGTCGCAGCCATCTTCGATAGAATCGGCATCTCGGCACGCTTGTTCCGGCTATTGATGGTTCCTAGACAACTTACCTCCCGATCGGTATTGCGCCGGATTGTGGGTCAACTTCTGCAGCACTGGCGCTGGCTGGTGTTTGGTTTTGTATGTCTGTTGCTGACTTCCGGTCTTGGCGTGCTGGGGCCGGAGCTGATGAAGCGCGCCATCGACAGCGGCATCGCCTACGACTACGCCAGCGGGCGAGCTTCGGGCAGTCGCAGCCTGATCCTATGGTTGGGTGCACTTATGCTGCTGGTCAGCATTGTGCGCGGGCTCTTTGGCTTCGGCCGGCAGTATCTCTCAGAGATGATCTCGCAACTGCTCGCGTTTGAGTTGCGGATGATGATGTATGACCGCATTCAACGACTCAGTTTTGAGTTTCATGACCATGCCCAAACAGGGCAACTAATGTCCCGCACGACCCAGGACATTGAGGCAATCCGGTTTTTTGTGATCATGCTGGCGATGGCGGGCTTCATAGTCGTCTGGTATGTGGGGATCTGGACCATCCTATTTGCGATGGACTGGCAGCTTGCGCTTGCCTCCCTTGCCGTGCTGCCTTTTGTATTCCACCGCGCCTGGCGCATGGGCAAGCGCCTTGAGCCGGTGTGGGATGAGGTTCAGGAGGCCATCGCGCAGATGGGAACGGTCTTACAGGAGAACCTCACGGGCGTGAAGGTGGTACGCGCCTTTGCGCGTGAATCGTTCGAAACTGGAAAGTACGAGGCGCGGGCTCGCGTACTGCTTACCCGGGGTGTGTTTGCAGGACGCATTCAGGCGTTCAATACGCCGNTGATGACCTTTATGTTCAGTCTGGCTACGGCAGTCATAGTGCTGGTGGGCGGCNTCATGGTGGTCGGCGGCGAGATGACGGTTGGTGAACTTACACAGTTTGCCGCCTACCTCACCATGCTGGTTTGGCCGGTTGCTATGTTGGGTAACGTCGTGACTATGCTCTCGCGGGGTCTTGCCGCCGGTGCGCGGATCTTTGAGGTGATCGACGCACAATCAAAGGTGACGGAAGCGGCAGACGCTGTGGATCTCGGTCGCGCTGAAGGCATCGTACGATTCAAGAATGTCACCTTTAGCTATGCGCCAGCGGACTCGCTACATGAGGCTGCGCCGCACTTGGGGCCGCTGTCCTTCGAGTGCGAAGCCGGGCAGACAGTTGCTCTGGTGGGTGCCACTGGCAGCGGTAAGAGTACGCTCGTAAACCTCCTGCCGCGCTTCTATGACGTTGCAGGCGGTAGTGTATCAATCGACGGGCAGGACGTGCGGCAGTTAACACTGTCTTCCCTGCGGCGCAACGTTGGCATCGTCCAGCAGGAGGTGTTCCTGTTCTCGGCTTCGATACGCGAGAANATAGCCTACGGGGCTTCGGATGCCGCTTTCGATGACGTTGTGGCCGCCGCCACAGCGGCGAACCTGCACGATTTCATCGAGAGCCTCCCGGGCGGCTACGACACGGAGATTGGTGAGCGCGGCGTGACCCTGTCGGGTGGGCAAAAGCAGCGGCTGGCCATAGCGCGCACGCTGCTCGTTGACCCATCGGTGCTGATTCTCGATGACTCGACTTCGAGTGTGGACACTGAGACTGAGTATCAAATCCAGCAGGCNCTCAAGNCCCTGGTCGCGGACCGTACGACGTTTGTGGTGGCGCATCGGCTGCGCACAGTGATGGAAGCCGATCAGATTCTTGTGCTGCAGGATGGGNCAATTGTCGAACGGGGCACTCACGATGAGTTGATGGCAANGGGCCTTATCTACCCNGGCCTCGTNGGGCATCAGGTCNAAGACAAGCCTGCCGCGCCGGCGCCNGCCCANGNGNTTGTGGCACAAGTCGGAGACGACTCTGACGGGTCCGGCGTTGCAGGTCTCGCTCAGGCTGGGGATTTGGTGGATGAGCGCCCAGATGACCAGTTTTACGATCATAGCGTTGCGTTCCGGCTGTTTGGCTATCTGCTCAGATACAAGGTGTTGCTGGCCACAACCATCGTGTCGATGCTCGCCATGACCGCTGCGACCCTGGCGCCACCCTGGCTGATCGGCTATGCGGTCGATTACCCGATAGGCAGTGGGAACGTGCTTGGCCTCGACTTCAGTAAACCCTCANTGCTGCTGGTGTTCCTGGGGTTTGTGGCGGTCGGCCTCGTCGCCTGGGGCGCTCAGTACGTGAACATGCTTGCGACCGCTTACCTTGGTAACACGGTGATTTACGATTTGCGCAGCGAGATGTTTGCGCATTTGCAGAAGCTCTCAATGGCGTTCTTCGATCGCCACCAGGTGGGGCGGCTGATGTCCAGGGTGCAGAACGACGTAGGTGCCGTACAGGAAGTGCTCGCTGGGATCGCGGCCATGGTGATTGGCGACCTGATCGCAATGGTTGCGGTGATTGGGATCCTCTTTGCGATGAATGCAGAACTGGCGCTGCTGACACTCTCGATTGTGCCTGTGCTGATTATGGCGCTCTATGTCTGGCAACGTCATGGCAAGCAGATTTTCAGTCGTGTGCCAGAAGCGATCTCGGTTGTGAACGCCAGCCTGCAGGAGAATATTTCGGGCGCCAANGCAGTACAGACCCTTTCCCGCGAAGAGCAGAATCTCGCAGAGTTTGAGGCTGTGAACCGCGCAAACCTCGAAGCGAACCTGGGTGCGGCGCGCTACTCCGCGGGGATGGAGCCGATTGTTGCGACCTTGACTGGTGTAGCGTCTGCTCTGGTGATTGTCTTTGGTGGTTTCCAGGTTCTGGACGGTGAGTTACTGCCGGGCGCGCTCATAGCTTTCAGCATCTACGTGGGCCGTTTCTTTGACCCAATTTACCGCATGGCGTGGACCTATACGGTTCTGCAGCGTGCGATGGCTGGTGGCCAGCGNGTCTTTGAACTGCTGGATGTTGTCCCCGAACTGCGCGACCGCGATGGCGCGGCTTCCATGCCTGAGATCAGGGGCGCGCTCAGCTTTGAGGGCGTGTGGTACGCCTATATCGAGGGCACTGAAGTCCTGCGCGACATCGATCTCTCGATTTCAGCCGGAGAAACGGTTGCAGTCGTCGGGGCCACGGGCGCNGGCAAAAGTACACTCGCCAATCTGGTCAATCGTTTCTATGACGTGAGCGAGGGCGTGGTCAGCATCGACGGCGTTGACGTGCGGGACGTNAANCAGGCNAGCCTTCGGCCCCAGATTGGCGTCGTCTTGCAGACGCCATTTCTGTTCTCTGGCACCTTGAGAGAGAACATCCTCTATGGNCGGGAAGGCGCNACGGAAGCTGACATGCTGGCTGCGACGCACGCNATTGGCGCGCATGATCTAATTGCGCGNCTCGANGCCGGCTACGAAACGCCGGTTGAGGAGAACGGTGGGAACCTCAGTCTGGGTGAACGGCAGATGGTCAGCTTTGCCCGCACGCTACTCGCANAACCGCGAATTTTGATCCTCGATGAGGCCACGGCNAACATCGATATTCGGACCGAGTCCGTATTGCAAGAGGCGTTGGGCCAACTGCTTGCGGGCCGCACCGCGATAGTCATTGCGCACCGTCTCTCGACGATTCAGGACGCCGACCGGGTGGTGGTGCTCGAGAAAGGCCGTATTGTTGAAGTGGGCACGCACGATGAGCTATTGGAAACAGGTGGCGCTTACCACAACCTGCACCGAATGAACTTTGTCTGAGGACCCTGGCTGTCAGACACCGGATTTGTCGTAAACGGTGCGGCGAGCCGTTATGACGATATGGCAGGTTCTCGCGTGGGAATGATGTTCCTGCATGCCGGTGTCGCGGACCATTGTCAGCGCCATGCGGTGTTCGAGCACTTCGCCAAGTCTAGCCGTGTGTTGCGTTACGATCAGCGAGGCTTCGGTCAGAGCGTCTCGGTAGTGGGAGAAATTCGGTCAATCAGCAACTTGGAGACCGTGCTGTGCTGGGCCTTGATGGCCCCCTGGTCATAGTCGGGTGCCCCAAGGTCGGGTCGCTTGCGGCGGACTTCACGCATGCGCACCCGCAACGAGTCTCAGCCCTCGTGATGGTCTGCTCGAGCACGTCGGGGCTCGAATTGGATGTGCTCGAGCCTGAGATCTTTCAGGAGGTGGAAGCAGCTGATTAAGCTGGTGACTGGGACAGGATCGGCGAGCTCGAAACCCATATCTAGTTTGATGGACTGTCCCGGTCAGCTGATGAAGTCGTCCCTTCACCATGTGCGTTGCTGCATGAGATGAACTGTCTGGCGCGGCCGTGAGTGACCGCGCCAACAGTGCCGATGGGCTCACAGCAGCCGGCTCGCTTACGTCGGCGTTTGCGAGGCCTTGCTGCCTGCAGCTGCAGAGACGACAGGTTTAGTCGAACAGTCCGCTCGGCCGATCCTTGCGACCCGAGAAATCGGGCCCTTCCTCACGCCAGCCGTTGGCGACATGCTCACCCATGAGTCGCGCAAACCTTGGTTCATTGATGTAGCGTTCGAACACCTCAGGGTAGCGGTCGTCGCCACGACGNTCCTGCGTTGCCAAGTGGGGGCGACAGAAGTACGCTGCGAGGTTGATGCGGGTGCCGGGGATCTCGCGCCGCCAGCCGCCGTGCCAGGCATTGCCGTGCCAGATGACTGCGTCGCCGGGTTCCAGTGGTGGCGATTCAAGCCCCTTCGGAGGGGTCCACTCAAGCTGGTCTATTTCCTCTGCTGAAAGGCCTTTGGCGAGGATCTCAGCCAATGTCGCGTGGCCCACCATCCAGTTTTCGTGGTCGGTGGGCTGGCGGTTCTTCAGATGACTGCCAGGGAAGAGCGCAAGGCCGCCCGCTTCGGGTGTGTAGTGTGTCAACGCGTAATTGCAGTTAGCCACCAGAGACGCCTCCGTCATNCCGACGTGGATACCGTCCGCATGCACAGGTAGCGGAATGCCGCCCGGGCCACGAAAATGGCTGCCCATTGACGAGAGCACGCAGCTTTCGCCGAGCAGCCACCATACGATCGCGAGCGGCTTGGGCTCTAGCAGGATCTCAGGGAAAACCGGATCATCGAAGATCAGATATTGCTGGTAGGCCATGCCATTGAAGTCTTCGGTGGTGGCCGTGTGCTCGTCGACCGGCTTGCCTTTGGTCTCGGCCACCCGGCGCAGGATTGCGGCTTTTGCACGCTCAATGCGATCGTCGGAGAGGACCTTCTTAATGACCGTATAACCCTTTACCTGGAGTTCCAGCAGATTGTCTTCAAGGCCAAGCTGGCTGATGTTGGCGAGCACACGTTCGCGTGCCTCATCGTCTTTGCTCATCAAGCGGGCAACCATGGACGAAACCTCCTTCTTTGCAGCTTGTTCTGACATCTGTACTCCTTAATGCTCTTGCCAGTGTCGGCTCAAACCATATGGTGGTTTTGTGCCTGACGGGCGCTCGCGTTTATTAAATCAGAATCTTAAGGGCTTCGGTTCACGCATGGTGAATTCGTTCATGTGTGCAATCTCGTGAAAGCTCAGTGTTGTGTCCAGATTGAGGCACCCGAGGGGTGCGGCAGGGCGAGTATTTCCACGGTCTTGTGCTCACGTTCAAGCTTGAGGGCCTGTCCGACAGAATTGGTCAGTGGTATCTTGCCAAGGATCGCTTCAATCGCGATCTCGCTATCGGCCCGGAAGGGTCAGGCGAGGCGCTGCTTCAGTAACTCGATCGCCTGTGGCCAGACCTCGGCAATGGACTCATCGAATTGCAGATCCGTGAAGTCGTCGAGCGGTGTCTCGCCTCGGTTGATGATGACCAGCTTCGCTCCCGCGCCTTTGGCCGCGAGCGGCACGTCCGCAGCCGGGGTTACGACGAGTGACGAGCCGATCACGATCATCAGGTCACACGCCTCGGCGTGGTCGAATGCTGCTGTTATGTCTGCAATGGGCAGAGCGTCACCAAACCCTACAACACTCGATTTCAGCCTGCCATTGCACTCACACCCATCGCGTTCACCTTTCGGGTAGGTGCGTTCACAGCGCGCGCAGCGTTCGAACGCAAGGTTGCCATGCAGTTCGGCGATTCGCTCTGGGTCTATGCCAGCCTTCAGATGCAGATTGTCGATGTTCTGCGACACGATAAAGTCCAGTTTGCCAATGGTCTGAAGTTCCGTGGTGGCATAGTGCGCAATGTTCGGGTCGCTGTCGGTCCAGTCGTGCTCTTGATGCATGGGCAGGCCCTTGTCCCGGCGTGTCCACACGCCGTCCGGGCCCCTGTAATCCGGTAGCCCTGAGTCGGTGCTGATGCCAGCGCCTGTAAACACAACGATGCGCTCGGCGGTCTCCATCCAGTCCGTCAATATGGTGATCCGGTCTCCCAATGACATGGTCACATCCCTTTGGGCAGGAAAGCATTGAGCTTACCGGAATCCTGCCCGCGCTCAGACCGTAATCCTGGTCGCTCGACCTATCAGGGGGTGCGGCGTCGCAGCATCGACAGCAGCGAGGCTGGGATGTTGGGGGTGGCGATGAAGATGCTGTTGTGGATTGTGCTGATCGCAGTGGCCAGAATGTTTCCCCCTGTCTGGGTAAAACCAGTGATAGTGCCGGCGAGGTGAATCCAGTCTTGGTTCGTGAACGGTCACTGAGCAGGGTTGTGGTCATCTGAAGTCCGATCGGAATGGGTGATGTCCACTGTCAGGGTCACTGCTTCCCAATACGAACAACTACTTTGCTCCCGGACCGGTGACCTCGGAGACGGTTGTCGTCAGCTGGTTTGCTGTCCCATTCAGACAGTTGAACGAAGGACTGGATGAGCTCACGCAACCCTCGATCACATCACCGATGAGTTGGGCACAGACTGCAGTTGAGCTAAGAGGGAGAATTAGTCTGCAGAGCATAAGATGAAATTTTCACATGAGATCTCTCAAGGCGATTGTCGAGCCAGAGTCAGGGATCAAGCAATATCTGGGAGCAGGCAAAAGTCCAATGCTAGTCAAGCGGTTGATGGTGGAGTCCGGTGTGATCGGACCTGCGGGCATAAAGAACGTTGTGGCTCTTCGGAACTCTGGAGCGGGCGAGCATTCAATCAGTACTGACCTTGCGTTGGCTGCGGGATTGCCCCAAAGTGACTCCCAACTCATCGCATGGAAAGCCGATGGCTGACAAACTTCATTCGGGCGACTCCTTCCCGGACCTTAGTCTCAGGATCGCGGGCGGAGACGAACTCTCGCTCCCGAGCGATCTTGAAACCCAGTTTACGATTGTCCTGTTCTACCGTGGGCACTGGTGACCCTATTGCCGCCGGCTTCTCGCCGGCTATGAGGAGCGCCGTGAAGCGTTTCTGGAACAGGGCGTAAGTGTGATTGCAGGTACCGTCGATAGTGAGGAGAAAACACTCGAAGTTGCCAAGAATCTAAATTTTCCCGTCGCCTACGGGATGACCCGGGCCGACGGCGACACGATCGGCGCGTGGTGGGAAGAACGCCGTGACCATATTCAGCCGAGTGAGTTTGTGCTCTCGAAGAATGGCCGCGTGGCAATGTCGACCTACAGCAACTCGCCAATTGGGCGCATGGACTCGGGCGAAGCCTTGACGCTGATCTCATTTCTTAACGAGATGCGAGCGAAAGCCAAGGGCTAATCGGGCATCTGACCGCTGGTGATTAGACGCGCTCTTCCGGACGAGTCTGATGGGGTTCGGATGCGTCCATGAGTCGATCCTCGCTGCACCTACAAGGTGCTCTCCTGACCAAGTACAGCTGGCCACGCTCCAGGCGTTGACCCCAGCCTCTGAGGTCGCGGCGCGCGACGCATTTGCCCGATAGTAAGAAGAGGCGCGGCCGGCGCTAGTAAATCTCGTCGGTCGTACGGCGTTCATGTCGGCGCTGGAACAAGTCATAGTCCACCGGGCGGACAACTCATGGGACGTTGCCGCCATCGTGTATTTTCCCGTCCACTGCGCCTTCATGGATATGCTTGCTGACCCAGAATTTCAGCTTGTGTCCAGGCATCGCAAGGCGGCTCCAGGGGATCGTCACATTTGTCATCTGACAAGGGACCGTTTAGTTGAGTCCATTTGNGTCANNCACTTGGGCACTCAATCACGCATTCAGATAATCCAGCTCGATCTGCGCATGCAGCGTAGCGCCGTATACTATGACGTCCTCGATCAACCGCATTCGGTTTGAGTGGCAGGGCGCGGGGTGTGAGGGGTCTTCCGGTTTCACGCCAAGGAAGAACATCGCGCCAGGCTAGTGTTGTAGCAGATAGGAAAAGTCTTCAGCCCCCATCATTGGCGCGCGTACTTCACGATACCCGCCTGCACTCAGAAGGTTCTCGGTGGTCTGCCAGGCGAACTGCGTAAAGCCCGGATCGTTGACGGTGACGGGGTAGCCTAGACGGATGTCGACCATCAGCCAAAGACTCCTTTTTCCTTGAGGTCTTCGAGACCGGCTGGATCCCGGCCAAGGTCGGCGGCAACGATGTCCTCAGTATGCTGACCAAGCAGCGGGGCAGCTTTCATCTCGACCTCGCTCTCGCTCATCCTGGGCGGCCAGCCCAGCAGCGTGAGCGGGCCGCGCGCTTCATGTTCAACCTCGTGGATGAAGCCACGCTCGACGAGGTGTGGATCTTTGTAGAGATCCAATGAGTCCAGCACGGCGCTGGCAGGTACGCCGGCATCCGAGAGTTCAGCCATCGCCTCATACTTGCCCCGTTGCGCGGTCCAGGCACCCACGATGGCTTTCAGTTCATCAGCGTGTTCGAAGCGCCCACGAGGATCAGCAAAACGCTCATCCGTCAGCACGTCTGCGCGCCCGATGGCGCGCATGAGGTCCTGCCACATTCGTTCGGTCACGGCCATGACATAGACATGGTCGTTGGGCCCGCCGCCGGCAGAGGGGTAGAGGCACATGCTGGCACCCGCGCCGTTGCCCTGGCGCCCCACCAGACTTTGGCCACCCGCGGAACCCGCCATGGCGGTCCGCAGGTAGTAGGTCATGGCTTCCTGCATCGCGACTTCGATGAGTTGGCCTTTGCCGGTCTTGAGCTTTTGCACGTACGCCGCAGTGACTGCGAGCGCGGCCTGTACGCCGGTGCCGGCATCGCCAATCGTGGGGCCGGGACGCATGGGCGGCCCGTCCGGATAGCCAGTGATGGAGAATGCGCCAGAAGCAGCTTGGGCCACCATATCGAAACACTTGTAGCTGGAGTAGGGTCCACTGGTGCCAAAGCCTTTGATGCGCGCGTAGATAATCGAAGGATGAACCTCGCGCATGACCTCGTAGTCGATGTTCAGCTTTTCGACTACGCCAGGGCCGTAGTTCTCAACGAATACGTCGTATTTCGGCAGCATGTCGAGCAACGTCTGCCGACCCTCCAGCGTGTCGAGCGCGAGCGTGATGCTGCGCTTGTTCGAGTTCCACATCACGAAGTATTCGGAGTTACCGCCGCCTGGCCCGACACCCCGGCCAGGGTCACCCGTACCGGGTCGTTCCACCTTCACCACATCCGCACCCATGAACGCTAATGCCTGGGTACAGGAGGTGCCCGCCTCGTACTGGGTCATGTCGAGAACGCGCAATCCTTCGAGAGCAGTCATGGGGAGTCCGGCGGTAAAGGGAGTGCCGTTACTCTCGGCGGATCGGATCAGTCTGTCAACGTGGTGCGCTCGGCGTCTCCGCACTCATGAGAGACGTGAAGTCAGCTAAACGAATTGATTGTAGACTTTTGACGCGTGCATGCTGCGTGGCGTAAACCGATTGCCGCCTCAGGCCTTCGGGTCAGGTCCATGTTGGATCATAGTAGGGCACCCGGCGATCCTGCTCATAATCGAGAATGGTCAGTCGCTCCATCAGACGCGTGTGTGGCCAGAAGTCCGCGGTTGCGCGATGCTGCACGGCGCGGTTGTCCCATATGGCAAGCGATCCTGCGGTCCAGCGGAACCGACAGGTGTACTCGGGCCGGCCCGCCTGATCCACAAGTTCTGCAAGGAGTGCTTGTGCCTCATTGGCTTCGAGGTCGTGGCCGTCGACGAACTTCCTAACAAATGAGCGTGGCATAAAAAGCGTGGTGCGGCCGGTTTCAGGGTGAGTGCGTGGCACTGGATGCACAGCGCTTGGGGTTTCGCCGCCCATCGCATGATGGGTCTGGCCAACATGCAGCGCCTGCAGGCGCTCAGCTTTTGCCTTGGTTTCATCTGACAGTCCATTCCACATGCTGTAGGCGTCACAGAAGCTTGTGTCGCCGCCAACCGGTGGGGCTTCGCGACAGATCAGTACCGATCCCATCGGTGGTCGCGTCGACCAGGTGGCGTCGCTGTGCCAGCCGGAAGCAGCGCCGGCGCGCTTCTCTCCCGACTTGAGCACGAGCATGTCTGGGAACCCCGGTGCGCTCGTTGGCAAGTCGGGTACGTGATCGCGCTCGCCGTGGTGGGCGCCGATCTCGCCAAAATTCTCTGCAAAGTTGACCATCTCCCGCCTTGTCAGGTGAGCCTGGTTGCGGAACATGATGACGCGTCTATCGAGCCAGAGTTCCCGGAGGAAGCTGACCATGTCGGGATCGTCGAGATCTTTGGCAAGGTCGATCCCGTGCACAACGGTGCCAATGCTGGGCTGCAGCGGCTCTAGCTTGAGCTCGATACCGCCTACGGTCACCGGCTTGAAGTAAACCGTGCCAAATTGGCCAGCGGTCAGGCCCGCGTCCTGGGCACGTATCGCGTCAACTTGTTCGCTATGATCTGACGCGGCCGGCGCTCGCGAAGTCGCTACGACGGCCATCTGCGGCGCGATAATGTGCTGAGGTGTGATCACCGGCTTGGTGCTGGACATGATGCTGACTCCGTTTTCGGCTTGTGTGATCAAACTTCAGCTGCGGATTGATGTCAACGAACTGATTATTAACGAACCGGGCGCCTCGCCTGCGGGTGCCGTGCGGATTTTTTTCGACGCGTACGGCAATCCAGTGTGTTGCGCCTTGCTGGACCAGGCCTAGCTAATACGACTGCCTCGGGCTTACACGCGCCTGTCGAAATCCTCTCTGCCTGCTGCAGGTGTCAAGGTTGCGCACCGGCACGATCGAGCCAGAGACAATTTTGACTATCTGGCGGTGTGCGTGATGCCACGGCAAGACTGCAGCTGTCACGAAATCTTGCTGGATGGATCCGCTGTCGTACCGCAGCTTGGGTGAACGCCGCCATCCAATCCGCTTGCGCGGGCCTGACATGCCCTTGGCCCGACGCGCAGGCAGATTCGGACATGCACGATGGCGTGATTCAGCCCATCGCACCAGGGAGATCGCTCGAAGCCGGCCTTCAGCTCAGCCGGATGTCCATCAGTGCTTCCATATTCCCGTGATAGAACTTGTCCATTGTGGCTTCGTCGCACTCAGTCATCTGCGCTTCGAACCGCCGGATCGGGTCGTTAGTCCCTTCGGGGTGGGGGTAGTCAGAGGCAAACACCAGCATCTCGTTCCCCACCTGCCCGGTGATCCAGCCGACCGGCTCGCCGGCAAAAGGGGAAATCTTGAGGCGAGCGTGCGCGGTGTCGACAGGGGACTCCTTGTACTGCCGCTTGCGCTTGAAGTTGTAGGCAGTGTACTCGAGGGACTTCAACCAGGACGGCAGCCAGAACGCAGCGTGTTCCATTGAGAGCCCGCGCAAGCCCTGGTGCCGGTCGAAGACGCCGTCAAAGATTAGCGCGGCCATGAACATCTGCGCCGACACACCAATGTTCATAAGCCCGAGCTCGCCTGCCGGGGCATCGCCGCCTAGTTCCAGCGTAGTCTTACCATTGTTGCGGAAGCTCGGTGATACGGCACGGTAGCGTCCGTTGACTGCGACGTGAATGCCGAAGGGCCGGTTCTCAGCATCAAACAAGGCCCAGACGTCGTCAAAATCAGGGTGTGTGAAGGAACGCTTGGTGGGGTCGGGCTCATTCGTATCCAGCATGAACGTGTAGCAGCCGTCCGCTAGCCCTTGCTTCATAAGAGCGAGGGCTGTCTTGGGTCCTAGAGTCAGCGGCAGATAACCGATGGCCTGCAACCGGTTGTCGTGTGCGCAGAACCGGCCCATCGCGGTGTTCAGGGTACGGGCACCTGCTTCCAGAACTTCCGGGTCATCCACGTGAGCGACCTGGTGGAAGGCAAACGTGGGCAGTACCCACTGCATCGCAAATCCAAAGAGGTTCAGCGTGTGGGAACGCTCCTGCGGGTCAAACGCCCCCAGTCGGTTCCAGCCGCTTTTGGTGTTATCAAGCAGAGCATCTTCGAACTTGGCCATGGTCGCCGGATCATCCTGGCGTTTGGCAAATAGTTCCCGGCCTCGGTTAAGCCCCTTCTGGACGACCGGCAGTTCTTTTTGTTCGCTCATCGGGCGGAGCAGCGCTTTGTCGGTTTCGGTCGCCGCAAGCGCGAGGAAGTCATCCAGCTCGATCAGATGGCTGTCGGCGTCGATGATTTTGCGATGGTCTGCATAGGTCATGATGGAGAATCTAGCGATGGAGGTTCACCGATCATGTCACGCAGGAGTTAGTTCGCAGTCTGAAAGTGCGGTGTTTCGACATGTCATTGGTATACTGCGCACGCCGCCATCTGGTGACTGATTTGGGACACCCCGGACCTGATGCAGATACTCCCTGGTTCTACCGCTCTTTCTCCCTTCCGCATACAGAAATTGCTCGATGACGCCCGCGCGGCTGGACAGGACCCTGGCCACGCGGAAGCGCGATTTGTGCATCTGATCGATGCTGATGAGCTTGCTGACAGCGACCTTGAGAAGCTGCGCTCCCTCCTAAGCTATGGTCCTAAAGATGAGTCCGGGGCAACTGCGGGTGCCACTCGTCGGTTGGTGATACCTCGGCCGGGGACTATCTCACCCTGGAGCAGCAAAGCCACTGACATTGCGCACATTTGCGGGCTCAAGGGGCTGCGGCGGATCGAGCGTGGTGTTGTCTGGGTGTTTCATGAGGACGTCGGCGGAGCCCTGGATCCGCTCATC
Organism: Gammaproteobacteria bacterium; assembly: GCA_002714125.1. Next base: position 29,022 of record PAWP01000096.1, on the reverse strand, counting down.
CACGACCGTATGACCGAGATTGTTGTTTCGAACGAAGCAGATGCAGCCCGGTTGTTTGAAAAGTTTGAGCCGCAACCGCTCCGTCGGGTGCCCGTGCTGGTCGAAGGTGCCGCGGCAATCGAGCGTGCCAATACCGAGCTAGGCATGGCGCTTGCGGATGATGAGATCGAATACCTCGTCGATGCGTTTGCTGAACTGGGGCGTGACCCGACTGACGTCGAACTCATGATGTTTGCCCAGGCGAACTCCGAGCACTGCCGGCACAAAACCTTCCGTGCGAGTTGGACGCTGGATGGTGTTGATCAGGACAAGAGCCTGATGGACATGGTTCGCAACACCTACGAGATGGCGAACGGGCGTGGCGTGCTCTCCGCCTATGAAGATAACGCCTCCGTGATCGAGGGTTCAAGGGCCACGCGCTACTACCCGGACCCGGCAACGCGTGAGTACGCTCACCACGAAGAAGATGTGCATATCCTCATGAAGGTTGAGACGCACAATCATCCAACCGCGATAGCGCCGTTTCCCGGCGCCGCAACCGGGTCGGGCGGCGAGATACGCGACGAAGGTGCGGTGGGACGCGGCTCCAAACCGAAAGCCGGCCTGACGGGATTCACGGTTTCTGATCTCAATCTGCCGGGGGCGCAAGAGCCATGGGAAACCGGTTTTGGCTCGCCGGACCGGATTGCGAGCGCGCTCGAGATCATGCTCGAAGGACCCATCGGTGGAGCGGCGTTCAACAACGAGTTTGGCCGCCCCAACATCTGCGGCTACTTTCGCTCCTTCGAGATGCTGGCCCCTGAGGGTGAGTGGGGGTATCACAAACCCATCATGATTGCGGGTGGTCTTGGCAACATCCGTCCGGGCCACGTCGATCAGCGCTCTATTTCCGAGGGTGCCGCGCTGGTGGTCTTGGGAGGGCCGGCCATGCTGATCGGCCTGGGTGGCGGCGCCGCCTCCAGTATGGCAACCGGCGCAAGCGACGCGAATCTCGATTTTGCCTCCGTGCAGCGCGGTAATCCCGAAATCGAGCACCGCTGCCAGGAAGTGATTGATCAGTGCTGGCAAATGGGTGAGGACAATCCCATTGAGTTCATTCATGACGTCGGTGCGGGAGGACTCTCAAACGCACTACCCGAACTGGTCAAGGACGGAAGCGTTGGCGGACATTTTGAACTGCGCGATGTATTCAGTCTCGAACCCGGCATGTCACCGCTGGAGATCTGGTGCAATGAGTCCCAGGAGCGATATGTCATGGCAGTCGCGGCGGCGGACATGCCCCGTTTCGCGGCGATCTGTGAGCGTGAGCGTTGCCCCTATGCAGTGGTTGGCAAAGCGGTGGCGGAGCAGGAGCTGTTGCTGGAGGATCGTCTGCTACTCGAGACACCAGTGGACCTGCCACTCGAGGTGCTGTTCGGCAAGCCGCCGCGCATGCACCGGGATGCTGAACGCGTCTCCGCGAGTCCGACGACCTTTTCGGGCGAGGTGGATCTGGCGGAGGCTGTTCACCGGGTCATGGGCCACCCCACGGTTGGCGCCAAAACGTTCCTCATCACCATTGCGGATCGGACCGTTGGTGGGCTTGTCGCCCGCGATCAAATGGTGGGCCCCTGGCAGACGCCCGTTGCCGATGTTGGTGTGACCTCAGCGGGATATGCAACGTGCTTGGGGGAGGCGATGGCGATGGGTGAGCGCACTCCCGTGGCGGTGCTGGATGCGCCTGCTTCTGGGCGCCTTGCGGTGGCCGAGGCTCTGACCAACATAGCTGCCGCCCGTATTGAACAGATTGAAGACATCAAGCTCTCCGCAAACTGGATGGCTGCAACTGGCGCAGAGGGTCAGGACGCCGCTCTGTTCGACACCGTCCGAGCAATCGGGATGGAACTTTGCCCTGCGCTCGGCGTATCGATCCCGGTTGGCAAAGACTCGATGTCGATGCAGACGCGTTGGCGCGCAGACGGTCAGAGTCGGGCGGTGACCTCACCGGTCTCCCTGATTGTCTCGGCGTTTGCTCCCGTTTTGGACGTAAGAAAAACCCTGACGCCCGTCCTTCAAAGGGTGGAGGACTCGGTCCTGTTGCTCGTGGCTCTTAACGATGCCTGCCGACTTGGCGGTTCCGTGCTGGCCCACGTCTGGGCACGAACGGGTGAGGTAGTCCCGGACGTTGATGACCCGGCGCTGCTGCGCGCACTGTTCACCTGGCTGCAGACACCTTCGGTACGTGAGCGCCTGCGCGCCTATCATGATCGGTCAGACGGCGGTCTCTTTGCAGCGGCGGCCGAGATGGCGTTTGCCGGCCGAATGGGAGTCACGATTGATGTGCCTGACGGCTCTTGTGTGGTCCCGTTCCTCTTTGCGGAAGAACCCGGTGTAATCCTGCAGGTCAATGCAAACGAGGCAGAGTCCTTGTCTTCCGAGGCCAGTGCTCTTGGCCTGCATGTTTGTAAGATAGGCACACCGACATTGCGGCAGGAGATCAGTGTAAATGCGGGCCACCCTGCATTCGCGATTAGCCGTGCCGAGCTTCAGCAACGTTGGGCTCACGTCAGCTATTCGATCCAGCGCCTGCGGGACAACCCTGAGTGTGCGGATGAGGAATATGCCGCGATCGCCGACAATAATGACCCAGGGCTTTGCGCGGAGCTCAGCTACGACCCCATGCATGACACCGCAGGGCCTTACCTCAACGTAGGAGAGCGCCCCCGCGTCGCGATTCTGCGTGAACAGGGTGTTAACAGCCAGGTTGAAATGGCAGCTGCGTTTGAGCGCGCAGGATTCACCAGCGTCGATATCCATATGAGTGAAATCCTGAGCGGTGCTCGCTCGCTCGATGAGTTCAGGGGTCTGGTAGCCTGCGGAGGTTTCTCCTACGGCGATGTGCTGGGTGCAGGTGAAGGCTGGGCTAAGTCGATTCTGTTTCATGCATCCGCGCGAGCGTCTTTTGAGGCTTTTTTCGCGCGCGACGACACCTTTGGCCTGGGTGTCTGCAATGGCTGTCAGATGCTCTCGGCTCTGAAGCAGATCATCCCAGGCACGGTCCGCTGGCCAAGATTTGTGCGCAATAGATCGGAGCAGTTTGAGGCGAGGCATGCGATGGTCGAGGTACTAGAGACGCCTTCGGTTTTGCTCGCTGGAATGGCTGGCTCGAAGATGCCTATTGCTGTTTCACATGGTGAAGGTAAGGTGGAGATTGACGGTGCGGCGCTTGATGAGCTTGCGACCTCAGGGCAGTTGGCTATGCGCTTTGTTTCCAACGATGGCAACGTGGCGCAAAGCTATCCTGCAAACGCGAACGGCTCGCCGCTGGGCATTACGGGCGTGACAAACGCTGATGGCCGGGTCACGTTGATGATGCCGCACCCCGAGCGAGTCTATCGGACCGTGCAGAACTCCTGGCACCCTGAACATTGGGGCGAAGACGGCGCCTGGATGCGGATTTTCAGGAATGCCCGGGTTTGGGTGGGCTGAGGTTGACTAAGGCTGCGAGGAAGGTCGCACTCGCAGACGGAATGACCTGTTTGCTTAAGATAAGGTGTGTGCAGCGCCACAGACTGTCCACATTTTTTACCCGCGTAGTTCGGCGTTCTCGTCGTAGTAAGGCACGCGCCGCGACTCATCCGAATCCAGGATCGTAAGCCTCTCCATCAACCGCCGATGCGGCCAGAAATCACCGCTGGCAGTATGGAGCACGGAGCGGTTGTCCCACATCGCAATCGAGCCGGGCTCCCACTTTACCCTGCAAGTGTATTCGGGTCGCCCTTCCTGCATTTTCATCTGATATAGAAGCTGGCGGGCTTCTGCTGGAGGGATTTCGTGCTCGGGTGCGAAGTGCTTTACGAAACCTTGTTGCACGTAGAGAGAGGTCTGGCCGGTCTCCGGGTGGGTGCGAGCAACAGGGTGCATGGCTTCCGGTGTCACGCCATCCATCTGGTGGCCGACGCTGCCGACGTGGACCGCCTTTAGGTGCCGGACGCGTTCCTTGGTTCCTTGCGGTAGGCCTTCCCACATCGCATGACAGTCGCAGAAACAGGTATCACCGCCCACCACGGGCGCTTCACGACACATCAATACTGAAGCCATCGGCGGCCGGGGCTGCCAGGTGGCATCGCAGTGCCAGTTGGCTGCAGCGTTTGGAACCGCCTCGTCGGAGGGCAGGATCAGCATTTCCGGAACCTCGCGCGCCTTGATTTGCTGATTCAGATCGTGGGGTGAATTTGGGATGTGCTCCGGCTCACCAAACGGCACGCCGATTTCACCGAAACATGCAGCAAAGTCGCGCATCTGCTCCCGAGTCATGTGGTTCTGATCCCGGAACACAACCACATGTCGTTTCAGCCAAAGCTGCCGGAGGAAGGTCACCATGTCTGTGTCAGCGAGGTTTTTGGTGAGGTCGATGCCGTGCACCACGGTACCGATTGAGGGCTGGATCGGTTCCAGCTTCAGGTCCAGACCGCAAACGGTGACAGGTCGGTAGTAGACCGTGCCAAAGCTGCCGGCTACCAGTTCACTGTCTTCCTCCAGTAATTGATCGATCATTTGGGTTCGGCTCGCGGCACCGGGGGCGCGAGCGGCGGCGACGGCGCCGACTGACTCGGCGCGAGAGGGTGGCTTGTCCTGCTCGGCGCGAGCGCGCCGACGCAGGTAGAGCGCGTTGTCGGTCAGTTGCGGATCCTGAGGAGTGACGTCTTCTGCGTTGCGGGCCATCGTGGTTTCGTCCGGACTAGGTGAGTGTGAGCATACTGCGCGACGGCAGAGACGTCAGCGCAGTCTATATTCGGTTGTTTGAAGAACCTGAGGAGACTAGTCACGCTGAATCACTTTCGCTTTGGTGCTAACGCTTTACGCCCGTATCTGTTCTGCAAATTCGACCTGAGCGGCTTTGTGCAGGACGTCTTTTCGATCAATCAGCATAGCTCGCAACTGGAGAACTCAGGTAACGACCGAGATTGAAGACAGCCTGCTTGTCATGGTGTGCTCCGACGGATTCGCGGACCACATTCAGACTTCCAGCGGTTCTGCCTTCAGGTCCGGGCTGTTGATGCTGTGTACGCGAAAGCTGTGACCGCAGGTACAACAGTGATCAACCGGCCGGATGGCAAACCCTACGGGGAACGCTGATGTCGGAATAACGGTAATAAGTGGTGAATTTCGACGTACATCTGTAGGAAGTCTTGATCACCTAGCTGCCTAGCCGTCGCCCCCAGTTAATGACATTTGAACGCGTGGGAAAAGTCTCAACCGACCGGTCCGCGAAGTAGTACTGCAGTGTGTCGGTAATCACGGGGAACGCCAACTGCTCCCATGGGATTTGTTGCTCCTCGAAGAGGTCAACCGCCAGCGACTCTTCCCCCGCTTGAAAAACGGGTTCCGGCAGACTTGCGAGAAAAAACATATAGACCTGAGAAATGTGCGGCAGGCTGAAGACGGTGTAGAGTTTCTGGATCTCAACGTTGGCACAGGCCTCTTCCATGGTCTCGCGCGCCGCGCCTTCTTCGGCTGATTCGTCGTTCTCCATGAATCCGGCAGGCAGGGTCCAAAGGCCCGCGCGCGGTTCAATGGCCCTCTTGCACAGCAGCACTCGGCCTTCGAAGACGGGCAGGCAACCCGTCACGATCTTCGGGTTCTGGTAGTGGATCATGCCGCATCCTTCGCATACGGCCCGTGGGCGATTGTCGCCGTCGGGGACCTTTAGGGTCACGGGCTTGCCGCAGGCACTGCAGAAATTCACGCAGGTATTGCTCTCTTGACGAAATGAACGGACGGGACTCAGCCGGCGTAGCCGTTGTCCAACGCGGTTTTCGCGCAGATTATACGGGAACACTTCCGTTAGTCTTGGTCCCCAGCATGTCGCTCTTAAAGCCAAACTGCGAGTACTGTGACGCTGACCTTCCGGCTCTAGCAGAGACCATACGAATGTAAGTTGTGTCCTGCCTGTGCTTATGCGATGAAGCATATTTGCCCGAACTGTGAAGGCAATCTGGTGCAACGCCCAGTAAGCGCCCGCCAATTGCTTTAAAACACCCGCCATCGACGGAAAGGTTGCACGCGTAGCGGCCTGCCCACATGAGGCTATTGCTTCATTCTCGGGTCATAGGGTGGGTCTCTTGCTCTTGTTCTGCGGCTTGCGCGCCGTTCTGCCGGCATCGATCGAGGTCAGCGCCAGTAAAACGAAGATGCGTAGACTCATGCCCATACCGTCGCTGCAATCGCGCCTGAAACTGCTTGGCGCGGCCCGTAATAGATCTATCACGGTGGTCGCAGTCTGTTGCTGTGGTATTTGGTGGTCAGTTTCGGGTCGAGGAATATCTCGTCGAGATGGGGCTGAAACTTAGATCCTGTGCCGTGCGGCGATGGGTGATGTCGATGGCTTGGGAGAGGTCTGGCTAGCTGACCCGTCCCCGGTGCAGGTCGGTGGCAAATGACCCAATTGCATAGGGCGGTCAGGGCGGGTGAGACCAAGGTCGTTAAGGCCCTGATTCTGGGCGGCGGATCCGAGTGATTACAACGAACATGCGTCGCTGGCCCTGGTTCCGCAACCGCAGAAGGCGGCATCCTTCAACGATCTCGCGGCGGGATCGCTCGGTGCTGGTGCGGGTATCGAGGGCGGGGTGGGGTATTTTTGGTTCCGTCCTCCCCAGCGATTGTTAATGGTTATCTAGAGCTGACTGGACTGCTCGTGGCCAGGCACCCGGTTCTGACGCTTCAGGATAATGGGGCAAAAATGGTGAATGACACGGTCGCCGCGAAACTCCCCTTCTTCGCAGCCGTATCGACTCGCGAGTTCGAACTGACAATACACAATCAGAAAGGCGAGACTGGGCTGGCGTAAGCAAGACGCAGGCACAAGAAGACCGCGGTCAGGTTGCTCAAAACGGCGGGCACCTGACGGACCTGTTGCGCCGCGTATTATCCGGAACTAGTGCCGAAAACGGCTCCCCGAGGAGGTGGATTGATGGAAGCTATGGTTTATCCGGTACCTGCGCCTTCCAAGGCAGCTTACCTGACGCTAGTTGGCATCGCGGTGTTTTTGGTCGTATTTGCGCTTGGGTTTGCATGGCTGGGTTGGTCGATGAACCGGGTGAGTGTTTCTGTAACTGATGAGACGGTGGAACTGCGTGCGCCTTTCTATGGCCGAGTGATTCTGCGCGATTCGATCACGACGAGCGAACTGCGGGTGGTGGACCTCAACTCAGAGCCGGGGCTCAATCCAGGGGTGCGGACCAACGGCGTCGGGCTGCCTGGTTTTCTACTTGGCTGGTTCCGGCTCGACAATGGTGAGCGCGCATTGATTGCCGTGACGGATAGAGGCAGGGTCGTGTACGTACCCTATGTGGAAGGCCTATTGCTCGTCAGCGTTGCCGACCCGGCGGCAATGCTTGATTCGCTCTTCGGTGGCGCACGCTGATTAAGATCCTTGCCATGGGTGCTGCTGGCGATATCGGGCCGCGCCTTGTTCCGGGGCTGGTTGCGGCGGTCACTAGGTGACCTGGATCGATTCGATTGAGGACTCGGGGTCCAATGTTCAACTGAATCTCGCGGACACCTCTGGTTCAGGTCTTGTGACCTTGCTTGAGGGCCGAACGTATCGGTTTGGAGGGCGTCTCAGCGTGCGGCTGAATATTGCCTCTGCGAGCCTGACCGGCGGACTGATTAGGAGCATTCGTGATAACAGGTCGTCTATGGTCCTGAGTGCGGCTGCGGACGCCGGGCATGCCTTGCAGGACCAAGTTGTTGATCGGTGAGCGTTCGTTCCGGGTAAGCGAGTGTGCCTCCCACTCAGGTCGCGAGTTAGGGCTGGCACTCATAGCAGGCTTCCTCTGTCGTCGCTGCTGTGATTTTGGCAACTATCAGATTAGTCGCATTGGGATCATCGAGGCCTTCGACGCAAACNAGTGATTTATGACCNGGACTGATCGATGGAAGTGTCTGACGCCGTTGGNGANNGATGATCGAAACCAAGCGCAAGGCTGTTCAAGACCTGGTCGGTGCTCTTCTTTGGCAGCATAAGAGCCAGTAGCTTCGCTCGCTCTGTGGAGGGTTTGCAAAGTGCGACGCGGCGTTGCTACGCTCGATCGCCCCTGCGCTGTTCCACAACTNCTGCATAAGCGCCATTGACAGGACATACCCCGTGATCTACTCCCTGGAAGACCGCCATGTAGAAGTAAGAGGCGATTACTTTGTTGCCGACAACGCCACTGTCATTGGCTCAGTTGTGCTTCACAATGACGTCAGCGTCTGGTTCAACGCTGTCATTCGTGGCGACAACGATCTGATTACGATTGGTGAAGGCTCCAACGTTCAAGACGGCGCTGTCATCCACACCGACCCGGGAGATCAGGTCGTGCTTGGCAAGGGTGTGACGGTTGGGCACCAGGCGATGCTGCACGGCTGCCAGATCGGCGACAACACGTTGATTGGCATGCAGTGCGTGGTCATGGATGGCGCCAATGTTGGCAGCAATTGCCTTATTGCCGCGGGTGCAACAATTCTCGAAGGTAAGGAGATTCCGGACAACTCGTTGGTAGTGGGCACGCCTGGCAAGGTCTTGCGCGAGGTGGATGCTGAACGGATTGCCTGGATGAAAGAACGTGCTGAAATCTATGTTTCCAACTACAAGCGCTACAAGAACAGTCTGCGCCTGGCTGAACATTTGGGCTAGTCGGGAATATGCCTCCTGCGCGCGGACCGATGGCTACACNCAGGCTGGAATACGGTTGCCGCTGGCCGGTGGCGTCCAGTACGTTCCTCCTCGTGTAATCGATGCGTTAGACCCGCAGGTTCGGGCGAGTTTCTACTCGCTCGTCTTCAAGCGCAGCTAGCGGTAGGAGCACGTGGTCGAAGCGGGAATGGCCCGCCAGCAGAGTCGATAGCTGTACCCGGTAGTATTGCGTCCAGGGCTCATCACAGTAGATCACGCGGCTTGATCTACTGTGTCCCAACAGAGTTCGCGCACAACGGATACCGACCNGTCCGATCCCGATAATGACAACCAGGTCNTGCGGCTGCTNTGCGTCCTTCGATGCAGACATGTCCAAAGAAAGTACTCCGTTTTGTCGTGCTTTCTTTCGGTTTGTGCCATGTTGGTTCGCGACGCGTTACCGGCAGAGACATGTGCGATAGGAGNCAAGGGTGTGCCAGCCCAGCGTGTTGTGAAAGAAGCAAAGCGTTAGCAGCGTATCAACGATGTCGATTAATACGCTGCGAATCACAAATCGATGCGCCTATCTGCTGGAGCTGCGCCGTCGCAAGAATCGAATCACAGCGGCTAGTGACCAATAGCAGAGTGAAGACTTGCTGGCTATTGTGANCTGACGGGCGTGTCANAGTGCGAGCTCATGTTGTGGGCCGGTATTTGTCCCGGCGCTGCAGTCGGTATGGCGTGGAAGTGCCGGCCAAGCTAGGCTCGTGTCAGGTGGACTAGCGAGGCCCGCAGAAGAGCGAAGGTGAAGACATGACCGGGATCCGTCTGCTTCACCCCCGAGCCGTGTCCAGGCAATGTTGGTGGGCGGGTCGCGAAGACTGGGGTACGTGGATCCTCCTGTTGGTTCGGGGGGTCTCCGGTTGTGTTTGGAGCTAACCTGCCTGCGCCGGTCGGAACACTGGTATCGCGATCCCGTCAGGCAATGTCTCGAAATCCACCGTGAGCGCCATCCCGATCGTTAGGTCCGTAGGGCTGACGCCGACTACATTGCTTGGAATACGTATGCCTTCGGCAAGATCAACGTTGGCGAGAATGAGAGGCAACCGACCTTCGTGGCGGGGATGATAGACCCGGTGCAGCAGGCCAAAGCTGTACAGCGTGCCGAAGCCACTTGCGTCCTGCCAGCCCATGTCCGTTCCGCCACAGCCCTGGCAGCGGTCTTTAACCGGGAAAGCCCAGCGCCCGCAATCATCACAACGCTGTAGTCGTAACAATCCGCTGGCGGCGCCGTCAAAGAATTGCTGGTTTGCTCCTGATGGTTTGGGGAGCCAGTTGCTCATGCTGCAGCCTCCGGCGATAACACCAATGTAGAATGATAGTTCAGCATGCCGCCGTTGCCGGATGTCAGGATGAGATCATTCCGCACCTGGCGTTCGCCGCCCTGGCCCCGGCCCTGAATCACTGCCTCTGAAATGGGGGTCATCCCCCACATGTAGTAGGAAGACAATTCACCGCCGCCGGTGTTAGTGGGAAGGGTGCCGCCGGGTGCAAGTTTGCCGTCTTCAACAAACGCGCCGCCCTCTCCCTTCTCGCAAAATCCGTAGTCTTCCAGGGTGTCGAGAACGGTGTAGGTGTAGCAGTCGTAAAGCTGGCACTGCGTGATTTCTTCCAGTTGCACGTCAGCCATCGCAAGGGCTCGGGCGGAGACCTCGGCGCCGGGGCCGCATACGGCGTAGTCCTTTTCTACAAGGCCGGTGTCGTGCTGGTGACCCTGGCCAAAGCCTCGCAGATAGACCGGTGGCTGCTGGTTGTCACGGGCGCGCTCGGCGCTGGTGACAATTACGCACACGCCGCCGTTTGAAACAAGGCAGCAGTCCAGGATGTGGAAAGGCTCTATCACCCAGGGAGATGAGTGATAGTCCTCGAGGGTCATCGGTTCGCGCTTGGTAGCCCGCGGGTTCAAGGNGGCCCATTGGCGTTGCCCGATGGCAATCTGCCCAAGTTGATCGCTGGTCGTACCGTACAGCCCCATGTGCCTCTGTGCTGCCATGGCAAAACTAGCGTTAGCGCCGACGAAGCCGTAGAGCCCATGCAGCGCGCCGAGCGCATCGCTTCCGCCGCCCCTGGCATATGAGGCGCCGGTGCGCTGGCCTTCGCGCAGCGGCGCATCNGCAAAAACACAGGCAACAGTGTTTGCGAGACCGTTGGCTACCGCCATTGCGGCGTACTGGATCATCTGGCCGGCACTGGAACCGTAGCCCTGCATAAAGGTCAATAGGTTCAACTCAGCCAAGCCCAGGGAGACGTGCAACTGCAGTCCTACATCGGGTCGGATCCCTGCATTGACGAGGAGGCCGTCGACATCTGACTTGTCGAGACCGGCGTCGTCGAGCGCAAGCATCACTGCTTCGGCAGCAAGGTCCGGCGCGGACCGATAGACACGTCCCATCTTGGTGATGCCTAGGCCGGAGATGGCAGTNGCGCTGTTCATTGGGTGTGTCATGGACTGCCCGCGTGGTGAAAGCGCGGAGCTTAGCGGATGTCGAGAGTTGTCGCTGTCCGCCGGAGTGGGCGTAATCCTTCGCGGAAGTAAAGGCTGCGCCCACATTGCCCCACTCGGGCGTTTGGGTTGGCGCATCTGCCCTGTTTCGTCTGCCCCGATCCAGAATCGCTGCCCTGACCATGTCGAAGGAGTCAACGGCGTTCGGTGAGCCCCTTGGATGAGCGAGACTTACACAGAACCAACTCCCTTGNGTAGCGTTAGGTGCTGAAACGAACTGGGGCAACTTCGCCTTTTTGAATCAACCCCAGTATGCAGATGATTCAGCNCAATGCTCATGGCACTTGTTTGCTATGCGGCGGTCATTTTCTGCTGCCTCGAGATTTCAGTGCGCGCGCAGTGCCTAACGAAGAGCATCAAAGCTGCCTTCATGAGCCATATCCTGCCCCGGAACTATTGGCACTCCGGGGCTCTGGCGCTATAGTTACNAGGCTCCATCGATTCGATTCGACAAAATGACGACAGTCGCGCATCAAGACCAACTCGCTGAAGATCGTGCTGATCTTGCAGGCGCGTTCCTGCGCGGCCAGCTCCTGCTGCTAAGACTGCCGTTGTAGGCGGCCTTCTAAAACCTACTTGCGTCTCATGCACCGACTGCCGCTAACCGCGGTGGCAAAAGTCCAATCAGCCGAATCTAAGAGATCCCATCAGTCATGAATGCAGAAGACTCCTCCGTATCCAGCACGGCCATGCAGAAGCGCATGCCGTTTAACAAATACAAGCCGTTCAAGCCCATCGCGCTCAAGGACCGCACCTGGCCTGATCAGGTCATTACAAAAGCGCCGCGCTGGTGCAGTGTTGACCTGCGCGATGGCAATCAGGCGCTCATCGAGCCGATGACGCCAAATGAAAAGCTGAAGATGTACAACCTGCTTCTCGAGATTGGNTTCAAGGAAATCGAAGTAGGGTTTCCTGCGGCCTCACAGACCGATTTTGACTTTGTCCGTTTGATCATCAAAGAGAACATGGTCCCCGAGGATGTCACGATCCAGATCCTCTGCCAGGCGCGCGAGGAACTTATCGCACGATCCTGCGAAGCACTGCAGGGCGCAAAGAACGTTATTTTCCATCTCTACAACTCCACCTCTACGCTGCAGCGTAAGGTTGTGTTCCGCATGGGGCCTAAGGAAATTGTGAAGCTCGCTACCGACGCTACCGCGATAGTGAAGCGCTACACCTCCGAGCTTGAGGCGAGCGGTACTGATGTCACGCTCGAGTACTCGCCCGAAAGCTACACGGCAACTGAGATGGACTTTGCGGTAGAGATCTGTGATGCGGTGGCCGAGGTATGGGGCCCTACNCCCGCGAAGAAAATGATCCTAAATCTGCCTGCTACCGTGGAGATGGCGACGCCAAACGTTTACGCGGACCAGCTTGAGTGGTTCATCCGTCACCTCAAACATCGTGATTCCTGTGTGATCAGTCTGCATACCCACAATGACCGGGGTACCGGGATTGCTGCCTCCGAACTTGGCTTGATGGCGGGTGCGGACAGGATCGAAGGCACGCTCTTTGGCAACGGCGAGCGCACCGGCAATTGCGATGTCATCACNATGGCAATGAATCTCTTCTCACAGGGTGTCGACCCGGAGCTCTATCTCGCTGATATGCCCAAGATTGTGGCGATCTCAGAGGAATGCACAAAGATCCCCATCCACATCCGACAGCCTTATGCGGGCGAGCTTGTGTTCACCGCGTTCTCAGGCTCGCATCAGGATGCGATCCAGAAAGGAATGCGCCTGGTTGAGCAGGGCGAAGAAGCTGAGTGGGAGGTCCCATATTTACCGATCGATCCGGCTGACGTTGGCGGCTCCTACCGTGAAACGGTGCGGGTCAACAGCCAATCAGGCAAAGGTGGTGTGGCGTTCATCCTGGAGAATTTCTTCGGTGTAACCCTACCGCGCCAGTTGCTCCTTGAGTTTAGCCCGATAATTCAACAACTCACCGAGGCAGAGGGCGGTGAGCTGAAGCCTGACACCATCTGGATGGCTTTCAACGAGGAGTTCGTCGAGGTAGATGGTCAGTACCAGCTTGTCGACTACGAGATGTCTTCCGCCCCTGATGGCACCGAGACCTGTAAGGCACGGATCCGGGTCGGCGACAATGAGCTGGACGTACATGGCTCCGGCTCCGGGCCAATCGATGCGTTTGTCGATGGCCTTACGCAGGCACTGAACGAACCGTTGAACGTGTCAGAGTATCAGGAATACGCCCTTAACGAGGGCAAAGAAGCGCAGGCCATCTGCATTCTTACGATCACGGATGAGAAGACCAACCGCTACTACGGTGTGGGAATCAGCCAGAACACTACCAAGGCGGCATTCAAAGCGATCATTGCGGCGGTCAACCGCATGTGGCGCTGAGTCCCCAAATCTCTCAAACAGGTTGAGAGATTTCCTGCGGACCCTCATCGTGTCGGCGGGAGGACGTATCTATGCGTCGAGTCATAGTCTCAATTCTCGTAGCCATGGCCTTGACCGGTTGCGCTGCAACCACATCTAGCACCGCAGGTGAGAAGTTTATGAGTGAAGCTAGCTTTGAGGACGCCCTTGAGTCCCGCTACGCGGACAGCAACGGGGTGAAGATTCACTACAAAACTACTGGCGACGGCCCGCTGGTGGTGTTCGTGCATGGCTTCCCGGACTTTTGGTATTCGTGGATCCATCAGATGGAGGGACTTGCTGACGGCTACCAGGTTGCCGCTCTTGATACACGGGGTTATAACCGGTCGGATAAGCCGACGGGTGTAGAGAATTACGACATGGCCCTGCTGGTGGGTGATGTGGCATCCGTGATTGCGAACGAACGGCGTGAGCATGCGATTATCGTGGGTCACGATTGGGGTGGAATGATTGCCTGGAGTTTCGCTATGGGCATGCCGCAGATGACCGAAAAGCTCATCATTGTGAATCTGCCCCACCCGGCGGGCATGTCGCGGGAGCTAGCGAACAATGAGGAGCAGCAAAAGAACTCGCAGTATGCGCGGGACTTCCAGAAGCCTGACTCGCATAAGGCACTCTCGGCTGTAGGCCTGGCGCAGTTTCTTGCCATGGGTGATGCCAAAAAGGGTGCAAAGTACGAAGCGGCGTTTGCGCAGTCCAGCTTTGAGGGGATGATGAACTACTACAAGGCGAACTATCCTGGAGGAATGGACGGAGAGGTTGGTCCTGCAGTATTCCCGCGTGTGCAGGCCCCGGTCCTGCAGTTTCACGGCCTGGAAGATACAGCACTGCATCACCACGGCCTTAATCAGACCTGGGAGCACCTCGATCAGGACTACACGCTGGTCACGCTCCCGGGTGTTGGCCACTGGGCCCATCATCAAAAGCCTGAACTCGTGACCGGCACGATGCGTTTCTGGCTGGACATGCGCCGGTGAGAACCTGGCNTTCTGCGAGCAAGATGAGCAGGCACGCGACGGGCGCTACTGGAGTACCGCAGAACTGACACTCGGATTCATGCGCGATCTCGCCAAGCTGATTCAGGCTCACCTTGGTGTGCTTGGGATCGAGCGTCACGAAGCCAAATTTGGGCATGGACTCGCCGACTGTTTGTGGTCAGTGCTGGTGATGGCTGAGCGATGCGGCCTGGACTCCGAATCGGCACTTGAGCGGAAGATTACGTAGCTCGAGGTGCGTTTGACTGATACCCCTAGGGGCAACGGGTTAGTTTTAGCCAGACTTAGCCAAGGCGGAGTCGAAGTTGTCGATTGCCTCCTTCTTGCCGTGGTCGGACATCCGTTGCTTGATTGCCGTGAGTTGTTGCGGGTCGTCCACTTCGTTCAGGGTGTTCGCCACTTGGAACCAGGCTTGAGGCGCTAAGTCGGATTCTTCGTGATCTACATCCCTCGGCAATTGCTAGGCAGTTAGTTGAAGACTAAACCCCTCGCGCGTACTCCCTCGAGGCCGATTGATGGATACCAATGATCCTGAAACCTCCATTTAGCAGCTGCACTGTATCTCCAAACGCGCGATGTGGGTCCAAGTTAATAGGGCCGCGTTCAATCCGATCGGTGCATAGCGCGAGTCCGCGGCGTCAGTGCCTCCCTCTGCTGGCCAGGTGTCTGCCGCCAGGTTGTAAGTCTCGGAAACAATCGTGCGTTCTATTGAGCGACATCGCAGCGTGCGAGTTGCAGCGCATGCTGAACTAGCGAGCGCGTTTCGTGAACACACGCAAACATCTCTTCGGGATCAGATCGGTCCAGTTTCTGCCGCAAAAGATCGGTGGCCGCCGTAAGCGAGTCCGTAATAATCGTATCCGGCATGGACAGTTATGAGTCGACAGCGGCGGTTCTGCCAACCTCCCGCGGCCGTCTCCGGAGCGCGTCCATTGCCCAATTGCTGCGCTTTCACGATACGATTGCGGCCCCATTGTCCTCAATTCGTGCCGGGTTGATCCCGGTTCAGGAGTCACACACATGAAACTCGGCATTCTCGGCGGCAACATTGGCCGCACTACCGGCATCAACCTTGAAGCGATTCGACATGCGGAAAATCTCGGTTACGACTCGGTCTGGACTGCGGAAGCCTGGGGTTCTGATGCGATTACACCCGCCACTTGGATTTTGGCGCAGACNGAGAAGATCAACGTTGGTACCGCCATCATGCAGATGCCTGCGCGCACGCCCGCGATGGCNGCGATGACGGCGATGAGCCTGGCTGAGCTTTCCGGCGGGCGATTCATTGTCGGACTCGGTGCTTCTGGTCCGCAGGTGGTGGAAGGCTGGCACGGCGTGCCGTTTGGCAAGCCTATGACGCGCCTGCGTGAGTATATTCAGATCATGAAGAAGATCTTCGCGCGAGAANATAAGCTCTCCTTTGAGGGCGATCAATACCAGATCCCGTTCAACGGTCCTGGGGCTACGGGACTCGGCAAGCCTCTGAAGAGCATTCTGCATAACGAGCACGACATTCGGATCTTTGCCGCGTCCATCACACCCAAAGGCGTACAGACCGCAGCCGAGGTTGCTGACGGTTTCTTCCCGATCTGGATGGATCCGGAGAACTATGGCGTCTTTGAAGATTACATCAACAACGGTATCTCGGCTGCTGGTGACAAACACGTGTCGCAATTCGAAGTGTCGCCGTTTGTTACTGTGGTGATTGGCGATGATGTGGAGCAGTGCATGATGCCGATCCGCGGCAATATGGCGCTATACATTGGCGGAATGGGCGCCCGCGATAAGAATTTCTACAACAACTACGCTAAGGCAATGGGTTTCGAAGATGCGGCGGTTGAAATCCAGGATCACTTCCTCGCCGGGCGCCGTGACCAGGCGATGGCAGCTGTGCCTGCCGAATTGATTGATGCCTGTCACCTTGTTGGGCCAGCTGAACGTATTCGGGAGAGGCTCGCGCGGTGGAAGACGGCCGGTGAAAACGGCCATGTCGACAACATGCTGATTGGTTCACAGCAGCCAGAGGCGCTTGAGCTGGTTGCCTCGGAGATCCTCTAGTGCCGCTGACAAGGGAATACATCGACACTGAGAAGAGCTTGGGTTTCAGCCAAGCTGTAGCAGTAGAAGCAAACGGGACCCGGACTATCTATTTGTCTGGGCAAACCGGTCATTCAGAGGGGCTTGGGGCGCAGTCGAACGAGGCGTTTGCCAACCTGGCTCGGCGTATAGAAGCTGCTGGGGCCACGCCCGACGACGTGGTCAAACTGACTACCTACATCGTGGATTATTCACCCGACAAGGTGCGTGACGCCTTTTCCGGCTTTGGTAAGGTCTTCAATAATCCGGACAGCTTACCGGCAAATACGCTGATCGGGGTGCAGGCTCTGTTCCAGCCGCACCTCTTGATCGAGGTCGAGGCGATTGCGGTTGTCGAGACATAGTCTCGGCAAGCTTAACGGGTGTGTCCAGATAGACGGCGCTCAGTCATGAGACCGGATTTGGCGGATGTCTCGTTCTGTTGGTCATTCTGCAATGTTGGCAATTGGACAATGAACGTAGAGCCGGTTTCCCTTCCTGGGTTTGGCGGAACCAACTTGCTTTTGTGTTCCTCGGCAATGAACTTTAGCGAGATGGCCAGGCTCGGCCCGGTACCCTGGTTCCACCGGCTTGGTTTTTATTGACGGAGAGATAATTTCTGCCCGCAGTGCCTATGGCACATCCGGATAGTCTTACGGAAAACTTGGTCACGACAAAATCGCTATCCGCCTTGCAAATGGCTTAAACGTTGATGTCGGCCTCGGCTTTAGACGCGTTGACGATCAGATTCGCTAAGACCTTGTTGTGCTTGCCCGGGCCGCCCCGTANCAATGGCACTGGCGCGAAGTCAGTCACTATTGTGGTCGTGCCTTTAAGGGTGCCTCGCGTGACCTTTAGTGTCGCATTTGGGCACTCAACCANGACCAACAGTGCCGCGATGTCGTCATCCGATCGAGCGAAGCCCGCAGTTCGGACGCTATTTCTATGACGACAGCAAGGCCATGCAGACACTCGTTAACCAGATCGGTGATATCGTCCATTAGCTCGATCAGGCTCTGCGCCGTTAGTGTGNTGCGGGCGGTCGGGGTGAGATCTTCAGGGGCACGCATGCCATCAAGAGCCATATCGAGCTCCTTGACATCCTTTTTAAGGAGGGAGAGGTTCGCGAGGGAGTAGCCCGGGGGGTTGTTGATCTCGTGGGTGATACCTACCGCCAGGAATCCCACCGAAGCCATCTGTTCCTGCTTTACTAGCTTTTGCTGATTACGCTTCAGTTTTTCTTTGGTCGCAGTCGGTTTAGCGTTTTTAGAATAGACATGACGGGTCAGATGTTCCAGCTGCCGTTTGGCCAGTACTCGNGGCCATTTTACTGTGNTNGTAGGCCTCGAACGGGTTGTGAGCCATGCAGGTGCACCTCGAGTGCACAGTGNTTAGGTGCACCTCGAGTGCACAGTGGTTAGGAGTATCACCGGATCGTTCAGCCATTCAGTGGTCATTGATCGAAATGAGTGCGTGTCCAATCCCCTTGCCCTGCACAATCCGGTCTACATGAATATTGTCAATCAAGGAGCGGTGCTGAGCACACACGCTAAGCTGCAGAGCCCCGCGGGAACAGCGACGACGAGGATGAATCGGTTCGGATGCAGATCTTGGGCGCGCGCACGTCATAGCGTCGATGTCGGTCGGATACGTGCTTTTGCAGGTGATTGAAGAAGCAGACAACGTGCGCATGTCTTGAGTTCGGTGGGTAGCTTCTGCATACGGGGGTATACGCTCGCAGCGACTGAGTCAGGCGCTACCGAAAGGGGTGTAGTTGCGCACTTCTGTATCCGCTACAAGCGCNGGGCGCTTTTCGAGCAGGGCACGTCCCTCGGTTGTTGTGTACATNGACCGAAACTCGTCATGTGCGGCTTGCTCCGAGACGTGCAAGGTGAGCCACACAGCTGTGTCNGTGCCATCGGGTNCGGTGCCTTTGTAGNGGCCATCGTGACGGACGATCCCGTGCGTGTCCCAGAGTGCCACGANCTCGTCTGCCCAGTTCCAGTAATCNTTAGTGCGCCCAGGCGCTATGGTTACGTACACNGCGCGAAGGATCATGTGTGTCGTCCTGAACCGGTCAATCTCGACCCTAAACCTATCCTGGTTCTTCGACAAACCATTAGAGGCCTATTGGACNGNGAGGNGTGTCAGTGGGTGAACGNCGTGCTACGGTCCGGTCACTGGCNGCCGGGTTGTGATNACGATGACTGAATTCCTCCGCACGGACGAAGCGAACTTCGCCGANTTGCCNGGCTTTCCTNATAGCCCCAACTACCACGCCTGGCAGGATATGCGNGTNCACTACGTAGATGANGGGCCAAGAGATGGNCCGGTCATGCTGTTGCTGCATGGGATGCCAACCTGGTCGTTCCTCTACCGGGACATGATTCCNGAACTTGTGNTGGCCGGCTACCGATGTATTGCGCCTGATCACCTGGGCTTCGGGCGCTCGGANAAGCCGACCGANATCCATTGGTACACGATTGCNCGCCACACAGAGGTACTGACTTCGCTGATTGTGGAACTCGACCTGAAGAACATCACGCTGGTGTGTCAGGACTGGGGAGGCCCAACTGGGCTTGCGCAGGCCGCAACCATGCCGGAACGCTTTGATCACCTGGTGATCATGAACACCTGGCTGCACCACGCAGGTTACCAGTACTCGAAAGGNATTCAGCGCTGGAACGCGAGTTGGCACGGTGATGGGCGTTTCGCGCGCGAGAGGCCCAACGTGGGTCTGCTTTTGCTCTTGAGCGGTGGTCTGGCTGGCCCAGAGATTGTGTTCGCTGCACTCGAGAACGGTACTGAGCCAGAGGGACTGAGCAGTGAGGCCGCCAAGTGTTATCAGGGATTTNCGGCGCCTTACCGCGGGCTACCTAACGAAGGCTACAACGGTTTCAGGCGCTTNCCGTTGTCGATTCCGCTGGACAACTATCACAACGGGAACGCCGCGGCCCAGGCGCTGCACTACCGCATTCTGTTGGGCTGGGACAAAGGCTGTCAGTTCATTTGGGGCAATGCGGATGATGTGTTCACTGAAGCGTGGGGGCGGGAGTGGGCAGNAAGGATGAACGCGCGCTTTGACGGNTTTGCTGACGCCGGGCATTTCCTACAGAACACCCATGGCGACAGGATTGTGGAACTGATCCTGGACGAGCGAGCATGAACCACTCGACNGGCTGGGCTAGACCGGAGAGAAAACCATTGTGAAANCGTATCCGAACCAACCCCAAATGCGCGGGAACTATGCCTCCATCCGTATCGAATCTCGCGGTGTGTGGAGGAGTACCTCGTTGTCCTGATTGAGCGGTTCTTGTTACTGCATATNGCCNGGCTTGAGTTGGGTGCAACGAGGTCAGTCGACGCAAAAAGCGAAGGGGTCGACTGCAAGTGCAAGGTGGGGAATTAGGCTGGNGGCCCTACCTTTAGCTTGCCAATCGGCAGGNTTTCCGAAACGTTTTGGTCTGTGATTCGGAGCGNTTCCCAGAGTGCCGNTGGAGCGCTTGGGGGGACCCGTTACCAACAAGGCTTGCCGCAGCGTGCAANGTTGGTTNCNAAGGNGGTTAATGCCNGGCNCGAGTGTTTGGNTCAGCAANTTCGAGACNCACCCGAAGTCNATTCTTCGTTGGCGGCGATATCTCGAAATGCTGGCTCGGCGTATTGATTGAAGAATCGTTGGCCCGTTTNGCGCTGGTTCTCGTAAATCGAACCNTGATGGACCGCTCGAGGCAGAGGTAGGCGCACGGGAACGTCCTCCATGCGNGGNTGCAAGGTTGGCTCGCCGTGCACAATTCGACTGTTGAACTCTGTGAGGTCGCTAACTGACTCGATGCCGGCAAGTGGCCAGGCGTCTGCTGCGGCGTATTCGAAGAAGAGCACCCTGCGCGGTAGATCAGAGGTGTTCATGGCCGAACCGTGGATAAGTCGTGCGTGATGAATCGACATATCACCCGCCTGGCCGGTAACCGAGACGGCGTTGCTAACGTCCAGTTCAGGATTGGCACCATCGATTGCACCGCAGAATGCACCATTGCTGTGGTGATCGAGCATTGGTCCCTTATGGGTGCCTGGTACGACCTGTAGCGGACCATTCTCTTCTGTCATATGGTCGAGCAGAATGCCAATCGCGAGTACGCTTTGGTTGGTGTGCGGATAGAATGCCCAATCCTGATGCCATTCGACGGGCGAGCCGTAGGTGGGGGCCTTGATATTGATTTTGCCGCCCGCGCGCAGGCGGATGTGCTCTCCNATCAGCGGGATCAGCGCGTCCATGATCGGCTGATAGCCGGCAAGGTCACGATAAAAGTTATCTACCAGATGCGGCTGTTTGATCCGGCGCACGCGGGGCCGTTCCGGCGTGTGGCTCGCTTCGAGGTCGAGCACATCGGTGTGTTCGCTGACCTTGTCGGCACTTTGGATGATCCCGTCTGTGACTTCACGGAGCTGCAGCAAGACGTCGGGCTCAAGCACGTTTCTCACGAACGTATAACCGTCCTCGTCATACTGCTGGATCTGTTCCGCAGTTAGCATGTGGGCTCCAGAAGAGTAGACTCAACTTCAGTGTACGCTGAACCGTCGGTGCTTGCCGACCGCGCGCAGCATCAAAATTGAGAATTTCAGCGTTCGCTGAAACGATGCTCGGCTCCCAGGCCTCGACATCAATGACCTCGAATAAGATGAATGGCAAGGCTCTGTTACGGTAATGGATGAGCACAGGTTGCTCTATTTTGGGCTGCAGCGGCTCGACCCTGTCGGCGTGCCCAGCATCGTACGTCGTTTTGGTGAGCTCGAGGGCGGCACTCTCGCGGCGCGACATACCTTGAACCGTGATGAGAATGGTGAACCGTTCGATTTCTCTGATCCCGCGTGCCTGACGCGCCTTTCCGACCTGCTTCTGGCGTGCCGACGGTATGTTCGATCTGTTGGTGCCAAGGTTGTGCGCACTCGCTGGGCGTGATTCCGGTGTCTGGAGCCGTAACCGAATTCGCGGATATGTGTGCGGACTGGCACGCGAGCGCCAAAGTGAACTGGCACCCCTCGTCAGTATCTATCCGAATCCGCTCGGCTTAACCTGCGAGTTGCCGGCGGCGTAGCAGCCTGTGCTGGAATCCAGTCTGAAAAACATCCCTGTCGCTGAACTTAAGGGTCAAGGGTCCTATACGCGGCTGCGTGGCTCGACATGCCCGAGGCCCGTCAGAGTGCCGAGCGTCGGTAGGCCGAGTTTTTGCGTCCCAGGCGCCTCAAGCGTGATCCGGGTAACTGAGCCAGGTACTGCTCGAACGCCGGAATCAGCCATCGCCGGTAGTTGCCTGTAACGCGGCGACGCCGGGCAATTACACCAACCATGCGGTCGTGCGATGCTTGGTGAACAAACGACTGATAGGTTGGAGGACGCATGAGCGGGAAACGACTAGATGGAAAAGTAGCTTGGGTGACGGGTTCTTCCCGCGGTATTGGCCGGGTTGTGGCGGCTCATCTTGCCGAGCTGGGGGCCAGGGTCGCGGTGCATGGCACAACTCCGACGTCGTCACGCCAGCTCAACGAGGCCGATTCACTTGATGCAGTTGCGACTGAAATTGGGGTAGAGACCGGATCGGAGGTCATGGCAGTTCACGGTGATCTGACTGATCAGTCGGTCGTAGTGCAAAACGTGATGGATATCCGTGCCCGCTTTGGTCCTATCGACATTCTGATCAATAACGCAGGCGGCGATATTGGTACCGCCGGTGTCACCGCCGAGCGGGCTGGCAAACCTGTTCAGAACGATGCATTGTTTATTGATCTCAAAGAAGTCGAAACGATCATTGATCGTAATCTGCGCACTTGCATTCTCGTTTGTCGTGAAGTGGTGCCTGAAATGGTCGAGCGCAATCAGGGCTGGGTGGTCAGCGTTGGTAGCATTGCGGGCCTGTCCGGTCATCCGTCGGAGGTGTCGTACAGTGTTTCGAAGGCGGCTATGCATGAATACACTCGGTGTCTCGCGGCCCAGCTTCGGCCCCATGGCGTCTATGCAAATGTGATTGCGCCGGGTGAGATCATCACGCCGCGATTTGAGGCGAGCCGCCCGACAAAGGATGAGCGCAAGGTTGAGGAAGGGGCGCTCACTCGCTACGGCTGGCCTATCGAGGTGGCACGTGCGGTTGAGTTCTTTGTGACCAGCGACTCGTCCTATATAACTGGGCAGGTGCTGCGGGTTGACGGCGGTGCGCAACTCTGGCCCGCCTGAGTAAGAGGGTTCTCAGCAGCATAGTGTCACCGATTTCTCGGTTCTCGCTCTCACATGTTGAAGCCGTTTGTCGTCGCCGAATCCTTGATACGTTGGAGAGGAGTATTAGGAGAATGATGGCAACGGATAAGGTTCCCAGCAACGGATTGCCCCAAAATGGAACCTTGCGTGGCTGCAGGGGTTGCGCATCTGCGGCCGCAGCCTGCNCCTTTCANGGGTTCATGTGGGTGGTGCCGTAACGGTTCTCAGGCTNTTGTTAGCACTAGTTCCAGCACAGCTTTGCTGCCAAAGTACCCAAGNAGAAGTAAGGCAAAGCCGCTCATGGCCCAGCTCGCGGCCTGCGCGCCACGCCACCCACGCCGGAAGCGCCCCCATATCAACACTGCAAAGACCACCCAGGAGGCAAGTGTGATGCCGACGTGGTGCANCATGCCCCGTGGCTCAAAGATGTCATCAATGAACAGGAAGCCGCTGGTAACCGCAATGGTCAGGAACCCAACGCCAATCACAAGCAGTTCGAAGAGNAGCGCCTCCATGGTCTGCAGCGGGGGCAGCGAGCCGATGATGGGGCNGCGTTTTTCCCGCAGGGAGCGATCCTGTATCCAGACAACCAGGGCCTGTACTGCGGCCACTGTCAACAGTCCATAGGCTGTGACAGACATCACTACATGCGCAAACACACCGCTTGGAACCGTGCCGCGTGGCGAGTAGGTGTCCGGAGTAAAGAGCGAAGCTATGATCGCAATCGCCGCGAAGGGCAGGATCACTACAAACAAATTTTCCAGCGGGCGATTCAGCGCCGACACAAGCACGATGCCGGCAACGACCAGCGACAGGACTGAGGCCATGTCGAACACGCCGAACGCAATGCCGCTTTCCCGCAGGACTTCTTGCCAGACCGCGAGCGCGTTGAGCAATACCGCGACGAGCCCGATGCCAATGATCGGGGTGCGCTGGGGCGGTGTGAGCTGGCGCAGCACAGCCCATTGCCAGCCGGCGCCGATAATATAAAGGAGGCAGGCGGTTAGGCCTATTGTGGGGATCATGGGAGCTCTAGAATCGCTGTTTGTTGCGCATTGAGATTAAGGTCGTTAACGCTTGCCATTATAATGAACGTTTTGCTCGGGAAATAACGCAGTGTTCGATACTCTGACAGAACGCCTGTCGAAGACCCTCGCCACCCTCAGCGGTAAGGCGATTCTTTCTGAAGACAATATCCAAGGTACCCTGCGTGAGGTACGCATGGCGCTGCTCGAGGCGGACGTTGCGTTACCTGTGGTTAAGCACTTTATCGATCAGATCAAGGCACGTGCCATCGGTGTTGAAGTCAGCGCCAGTCTGAACCCCGGGCAGGCCTTCCTCAAGATCGTCAACGATGAGCTCATCAGAGTGATGGGTGAGGCGTCCGAAGGGCTGGAGCTAAATGTTCAGCCGCCGGCGATCGTGTTGCTGGCTGGTCTGCAGGGAGCAGGCAAGACTACCTCTGCCGTCAAGCTGGCGCACTGGTTGCAAACTCGCGATGACAAGAAGGTGATGGTTGTCTCGACCGACGTATACCGTCCGGCAGCTATCGAGCAGCTTCGCACTCTAGCAGCTGAAGCCAACGTGACCTTCTGCGAGAGTTCCATCGACCAGAAGCCGGACGCAATTGCCAAGGCGGCGGTAGCGGAAGCGTCTCGGCAGTTCATGGACGTACTCATCGTCGACACCGCAGGCCGGCTCGCGGTCGACCAGGACATGATGGCGGAGATCGCGTCGCTGCACAGTACGGTGAACCCGACCGAAACGCTATTCGTGGTTGATGCCATGACCGGGCAGGATGCTGCAAATGCCGCGAAAGCTTTTGCGGACGTACTGACGTTGACCGGTGTGGTTCTGACCAAAGCCGACGGCGATGCTCGGGGCGGTGCGGCGCTTTCGGTGCGCCATATCACTGGCAAGCCGATCAAGTTCATGGCAG
This sequence comes from Gammaproteobacteria bacterium, assembly GCA_002714125.1. The sequence goes on along the minus strand of PAWP01000096.1, from coordinate 4,162 downwards.
TCGGCGAGAAAATTGATGCGTTGGATGCGTTCTATCCAGACCGAGTTGCTTCCCGCATCCTCGGCATGGGTGACGTGCTCACGCTTATCGAGGAAGCCGAACAGAAGATCGACAAGAAAAAGGCGGGCAAGCTCGCAAAGAAGATCAAGAAAGGCAAGAAGTTCGATCTCACCGATTTCCGCGACCAGATCCAGCAGATGAACAATATGGGCGGGGTCACGAACCTCCTCGACAAAATGCCCGGCATGGGCAATCTGGGCAAGTCGGCAGAAGCGGTCAACGACAAGTCGTTCACTCAAATGGAAGCAATCATTAACTCCATGACACTGGGCGAACGCCGCTACCCCGACAGTATTAACGGGTCCCGCAAGCGCCGTATTGCAGGTGGCTCGGGCACCCATGTGCAAGATGTAAATCGCTTGCTGAAACAGCATAAGCAGATGCAGAAGATGATGAAGAAGCTGTCTAAGAAGGGAGGCATGGCTAACATGATGCGGGGTCTCCAGGGGCAAATGGGGGGCTTCCGCTAGGCTGTCGATTCGTTCTTTGGGCGCCTGTGCGCGTGGCTTTTGGGGAGTCACTCACGCGCTTTGTCAAGGTTAGGCGTGCGCACTTAGTTGGGAAGTTGTCGAGAGCCAAGAGTAGAGTAATTGTTGGGTTGTACTCGACAAATTTGCCCAGCAAGGCTGAGAAGCCGTTAATACCACCGCCGTGGTTGATGAAGGTTGGATCCTGACAGCGCAGTGTCATTTGGCCAAAGGTAACGTCGCTGACTGAAGCCGTCGTTCAGGCACGTTGGCCCCATCATCTGCGCGTAGGACGTAGCAGATACACGGGCTGCCCCCTTTTCGAATGGTGCCTGTTAGTGTCCACGAGGCGCTTTCGGAGACGGGAAAAATGAAATGATTGCAGATCTTTCCATTGCGGGCCCCTTCACTTAAACTATGGCGCCTTTTCGCACCGGGTGACGCCCTGAGCGAACAACATACACAGAGGAGGCTCATGTCATGGTAGTCATCCGCCTGGCGCGTGGGGGGAGCAAGAAGCGCCCCTTCTATCATATTACGGTTGCGGACAAGCGTCGCGCCCGCAATGGCCGTTTCATNGAGCGTATCGGCTTTTTCAACCCGCTGGCCCGCGGCGGGGAAGAGCGTCTGCGCATTGACGAGGAACGTATGCAGCATTGGCTGCGCCTTGGTGCCCAGGCTTCGGATCGCGTGGTTTCTCTGCGTAAAGACTGGCGCCGTGCGGCCAAGGCCGCGCCTGCTGCGCCTTCACCTGAGTCGTCTGGGCCTGCCGGCGGTGACGGAGCTGAAGAGGCTGCCTGAGTCGACTGTCCCGGCGGATGAGGGAATCCTCATTGGTCGGATTGGCGGTCCCTATGGGATCAAGGGCTGGGTTCGGCTGATTTCCTATGCTGATCCGCAAGAGACCATTTTTGATTACGGNACATTTACGTCTCCGTGGGGGCAGATGCTGCTTGAGAAGGGAAGGNCACATGGGAAGGGCCTGGTAGCAAAGTTTGAGGGGGTAGAAGATCGCAATACCGCTGAGACGATCCGCAACGTCGATCTCTTTGTTCCCAGCTCCGCATTTGCGGAACTCGAACCCGGTGAGTACTACTGGCATGAGTTGGTTGGGCTTAGAGTGATCGATGCCGAAGGCATGGTACTTGGCAGAGTGGATCATCTGCTCGAAACGGGAGCTCACGACGTCATCGTTGTTCGGCGCGANGGTAGCGGGCAACAGCTGATCCCATATGTAGCGGGCGAAATTGTGCAAGGGGTAGACCTCGAAGCACAGACGATAACGGTGGCCTGGGGTATGGACTATTAGCCACTGGTCCAAGTGAAGTTGACGGGTCTGGAGACCTCAATGTGGTTTGGCATGGTTACGCTGTTTCCGGAGATGTTCCGGGCAGTAACCCGGTTTGGCATCACTGGTAGGGCGGTTGNGCGTGACCTGATACAGTTGGAGTGCTGGAANCCCCGGGACTTCACCCACGACCGGCACCGTACGGTGGACGACTCNCCCTACGGTGGTGGCCCGGGCATGGTGATGAAGGCAGAGCCTGTGCTGGCAGCGATTCGNGCTGCAAAGGCGGCAGGGCCGGTCGGNACACAGGTCNTGATGTTGTCCCCCCAGGGGGCGCNGCTCGATCAGGCTCTNCTGGGTGANTTAGCAACGGGCNATGGCCTTGTGCTGGTGTCCGGTCGTTACGAAGGTATCGACGAACGGGTNGCAGAGGACGCGATCGACGCAGAAGTATCAGTGGGGGACTTCGTGGTCTCTGGCGGTGAGTTGCCTGCCATGCTGCTCGTCGATGGGGTGACTCGGCTGTTGCCGGGTGCCGTGGGCCATGAGGGCTCTGTGGCGCTGGATTCGTTCGGCGCAGGTTTGTTGGATTACCCGCACTTCACCCGNCCNGAGGAGGTTGAGGGGAAGCGGGTACCGGAGGTTTTGTTGTCGGGAGATCATCANGCGATTGCTCGATGGCGGGAAATGCAGGCACTCGGTCGTACGCGTGAGCGGCGCCCGGACCTGATGCAAGACAGNGTGCTAAGTGANGCTCAGCGGGCGTTGCTGGCCGAATATGCCGAGACGCATGCGGAGCAGCTACGCGAGCGAACAGAAGAAGGGTCCGAAGGCGTTTTGACTGCGTCTGTGGGCAGTGCAGCAGGGCGAAGCCCGGGAGAGAAAAAATGAGCGGCGTAAAAGACAATATCATCGCGGAACTCGAAGCCGCGCAGTTGAAGGATCTCCCGGAGTTTNCTCCTGGNGATACCCTGATTGTTCAGGTTCGTGTTNGGGAAGGTAGCCGCGAACGGCTGCAGTCCTTTGAGGGCGTCGTCATTGCTAAGCGCAACCGTGGTCTGAATTCCGCATTCACCCTGCGCAAGATTTCCCACGGCGTTGGAGTTGAACGTACGTTCCAGTCGCACAGTCCACTCATCGAGAGCATTTCGGTCAAGCGTCGCGGCGATGTGCGCAAAGCCAAGCTCTATTATCTGCGCGAACGCAGCGGTCGCTCGGCGCGTATTAAGGAAAAACTCGCCTGACAAGGTGCGGAGGGGGTTTTGGCGTGACTGGCTGCGCCAAGACTGGTCGTAGCGAAGCTGGGATTACTTTACTTGACGGGTTTGCTCTCGCCCAACGGTCATGGCGGAATCCTTTAGAACGCCTCAGGCCAACCCGTCTGGGTGCCGCTCAATTCCGCGTGAACTCGCGCGTCGTTGCGGTGTCGAGAAAGTGACGCAATTCCGTCAATATGCCGCCTTCAGCTGTAATCAGATCGCAGACCCCCCGTGTTGAACATTGTCCCGCTGGGCACCCGCGTTACGCTCAGGATTCAGTGCTCGCTGCCTGGCTGCCTTGGATCAGTACTGCATATACAGCCTACGAATGCCAGAACCAATTTTGGATGAACTCCTTTAACGCGCCCTTCAATTTTTCACCGAGTCGTCGATGAATTCACGCGTGATCATGGGCAGTCTTGCTCGGGCGCTTGATGGGTGGCCGGGTCCTAAGCCTGACTCCGTGACCGCTTGAGTCACCCCCGGGGGTGATGTTGCTCATGAAGGTCAGCCATGCGCTGTCGTGCAATATGAGTATAGATCTGGGTGGTCGAAAGATCGCTGTGCCCTAGCAACAGTTGCACGACACGCAGATCCGCTCCATGGTTGACTAAGTGAGTGGCGAAGGCGTGGCGCAGTGTGTGCGGTGAGAGCTTACGCTCGATTCTGGCTTGCAGGGCATGCTTCTTTATTAGGTGCCAGAACGTCTGGCGGGTCATGGCCGTACCCCGGTTGCTTGGGAAAACGACGGCCGAAGTGGCATGGCCGCGCAGGAGTTCAACCCGAGCTCCCGCCAAATACCGATGAAGCCAGGACAGTGCTTCTTCTCCCATGGGTACTAGGCGTTCCTTTCTGCCTTTGCCCATCACCCGGGTCACGCCCTGGCGGAGGTTGAGATCGGTGATTTCCAGAGCGACCAGTTCACTCACTCGCAGCCCGCAGGCGTAGAGCACTTCAAGCATGGTGCGATCGCGCATGCCAATCGGCGTCGCGAGGTCCGGCACCAGCAACAGGCGTTCCACCTCACCTTCAGTCAGGCTCCCTGGTAGCGTCCGGCCGAGCTTTGGGCTTTCGACTTTGAGGGTTGG
>PAWP01000095.1 GCA_002714125.1 Gammaproteobacteria bacterium | reverse complement strand
ATTTTTTGTTTTGGGCACTACTTGCCAAAGCCGGGAGGAGGGCGAGCCGGGTGTTTGAGCTTGCAACCGATGACGCGCGGTTTGATAAGGGTACTATGATCGCTTTTGTGGAACCGCCCCCTGGCGGCCACAACTCAGCCGCATGCCGCTCGCGGACTTCAAACATCAGGGTGGGGCCGTGGGTGTTGGCACAGAGGTGTTATCGAGGATGCTTGGTTGGCTGACCTCTGGGTATGAGGTAGTGGTGGCGGGNCCGATGCAGTTCANCAACACCGNGNGCNTTCGGGNCCGGNCTGTCCGCAANCCNATTCGAGAGGGCNTACCGNGACTTTGNGGNCTGCGAAATTGGCCTGTTNCCCTCGAGCTTTGCCCAGATCGAANGATCGNNCATTNCCTANNGCTNCGGTGGCCACGTGGTCCCGGCAGCCGAGACNCGAATTCNGGAAGCGGTTGCGCGCTATGTGTCCGCAGACCCTAGGGTNNCCNGGGTTTACNTTGACGGGCNCNAGGANGACAAAGNANTCGNANGTGACAACGTNACGATGTCCANGCGCCGGGCCGGANCTGTTGCAGCGTACCTTNTNNATGCCNGGGTTCCCGNTNAGATGATCGTCACNCGCNATNANGGCGGCAAGTANTCGGCGGTTCCGAANACAAATGAACGCAACCGTGCCCGTAATCGCCGGAACACCGTTCGACTGACCAAGGATCCCGTGNTGATGCCCGATGTTGCTGCCGGNCACGCCCAGCTGGCTGAAATGTCGGAACAAAGTGCTGGGTCCGATCCAGGCGTCGGCGACGGTGGGCCACAGTTAGTTGGTTTGGGGCAGGAGACGAAGCCGGAGTCCGTCAGCGGTGATCTGACGACATCCATGCCCGTCGGGCGGCTTCGGGGACTGCCCTTAGCCCCGAGCTTTTAGAAAGGGTGTCGGCGTAGCCGCCAGCCCCAGCTGCTGAGTGCCTGGACATGGGCCAATCGACTTATGCCTGCGCGGTTGGGTTGGACAGGCCGGGCACTACCAGATGGCGCGACAAGGTCCCCGCGGAGGCAGAGACCTCTCGAAGCGCCTGCTGCTGAGCGCCGTTGGGCCTGCGTGCGGAGGCTTACTGGTTTGGCGCGGCTACGCCCGCCCCGGTGCCATGCCACCGCATTCCAGGTGTGTTGTGCCATTGGCAGACATTGGGCTTTGTTTGCGCATGCGCTGCTGTAAACTAGCGCGCTTTTCTTCCCCGGGGGGCCAACATGGCCGGAGCAAGCGACGTCAGTGCAGGCAACGTGAACAAGGTAGTGCTGTCCTATTCGGGCGGTCTTGATACGTCCGCNATTCTCAAATGGCTGCAGGAAACCTATGACTGTGAGGTGGTGACCTTCACCGCGGATCTGGGTCAGGGTGAGGACGTGGAGCCCGCTCGGGAGAAGGCGCNTGCGGTTGGNGTGGANGAAATCTANATCGAAAANGTNCAGGAGGAATTTGTACGCGACTTTGTTTTCCCCATGTTCCGCTGCAATACGATNTACGAGGGCGAGTATCTGCTCGGGACGTCCATTGCGCGTCCCCTAATTGCCAAGAGGCTTGTAGAGATTGCCAACGACACCGGAGCCGACGCAATTTCCCATGGCGCAACCGGCAAGGGNAACGATCAGGTGCGTTTTGAACTGGGTGCCTACGCANTGAAGCCTGACATCCAGGTTATTGCACCNTGGCGGGAGTGGGATCTTACGTCCCGTGAGACCGTGATTGACTACTGCGAGCAGCATCAGATTCCTATCGAGCGCAGGCACGGTGATGAGGAGTCGCCGTACTCCATGGACGCNAATCTTCTCCATATCTCCTACGAAGGCGGNATCCTTGAGGACCCGGCGGCTGAGCCGGAAGAGTCTATGTGGCTGTGGACGAAGTCGATCAGCGAAGCGCCGGATGCGCCGCTCTACCTTGATCTCACTTACCGTGCAGGNGATGTTGTCGCGATCGACGGCAACGANATGACGCCGGCGCAGGTCCTGCGCTTTCTGAACNAGGTGGCAGGTGAACANGGTGTCGGGCGGGTGGACATTGTTGAGAACCGTTACGTAGGGATGAAAGCCCGGGGCTGTTATGAAACCCCGGGGGGTACAGTGTTGCTGAAAGCCCACAGAGCGATCGAGTCGGTGACCCTCGACCGCGAGTTGGCNCACCTCAAGGATGAACTGATGCCGCGCTATGCAAAGCTCATCTACAACGGCTATTGGTGGTCGCCGGAACGGGTTGCNCTGCAGGCGTTGATCGACAACTCCCAGCTACCGGTNAATGGCAANGTGNGNATCAAGCTNCATAAGGGCAACGTGATTGTCGCGGGTCGTGAGGGTCACGCTGACAGTCTCTACGACGGCAACATCGTGACATTCGAAGACGACGCCGGCGCATACGATCAGGCTGACGCAACGGGCTTCATTCGNCTGAACGCGCTGCGTTTGAAGGTTGCCGCCGCAAAAGGCCGCAAGTTCCTCTAGCTGACCGGCTGGCTTTGGCGCGATGGATGCCGCCTGCGGGGCACCCCGCGTCAGCCTTCCAGAAAGGCTGCGCGGACCGCGTCGAAAGTGTCGTCGGCGATGCCGATCCCGCGCAGGTATCCAAGTGGGCCANCCCATTTCTCGTCGAGGCCGTCAAGAAAGACGCTGATCGCGTCCTCCGGCACCCCTGCGTGATGGATCATCAGGTCCCGGTTGACGCCTTCGGGCAGACCAACGGTCGCCTCNAGGAAGTCGGCNTGGCGNGCGGTGTCCACGTTGGTCAGCANGTAGTCAGCTTCGATAATNGCCCGATCCACACCCAGGACTGAGAGCAGGAATGCGGTCGAGACGCCGGTACGGTCCTTGCCGGCGGTACAGTGCAGCAGCATCGGCTGCGTCGCACCATCTGCAAGNATGTCGAACAGACGCAACCAGGACTCCGGTCCGAATTCGAGATACGCTCAGGTAGCGCTCACCCGAGATTCCGGTGTCACCCACCAGTCGGGAAAGTTGGTCAGTGCCGCCGTCAGGGATTACCGCAATATTGTGGTAGGTCGCGCCCATTCCGGATAGGGGGCCCTGGCCCTGGTCAGCAATCTCCTCTGGCTTGCGCAGGTCAATCTGGGTGCAGATGCCCAATGTGGCAAGTTGCTCATGGTCGGCCGCGGTCATCCGGTCCTGGCGCCCTGCGCGAAAGTAACGACCCCAGCGTACGNTGCGCCCGTCGACAGTTGGATACCCTCCAATGTCACGGAAGTTGAAGCAGCCCTCGAAAGGGTGATGGCGGTCAGCGAAGTCTTCAATCATGTTGGCGCCTCTGTCCGAGTAATGGGTGCAGAGAAGCCCTGACGNCTGGCGGTGCTCTGCAGGCGTTGGGACTCTCAGNGTTATTCGTCTGTCTTCTGCTTGTACTCGCACAGGTCGTAAATAATACATGCCGTGCAGCGTGGCTTGCGCGCAGTGCAGATGTAGCGTCCATGCAGGATGAACCAGTGGTGTGCGTCCTGCTTGAATTCGTCGGGTGTGAATTTCATCAGCTTTTGCTCAACCTGGTTGACCGTTTTACCTGGCGCAAATCGGGTCCGGTTGGAGATGCGGAATATGTGGGTGTCGACCGCGATAGTGGGCTCGCGGAACGCGGTATTCAGTACGACGTTAGCGGTCTTGCGCCCAACACCCGGCAGTGCCTCCAGACCTTCACGTGTTTGTGGCACTTCACCGTTGTGCTCTTCGAGCAGAATCCTACAGGTCTTGATGACGTTACTGGCCTTGGTGTTAAACAGGCCGATGGTTCTGATGTAGTCCTTCACCTGATCTTCGCCGAGGTCCAGCAGGGCCCGGGGCGTGTTGGCAACACCAAAGAGTGGACCCGTTGCCTTGTTGACGCTCACGTCGGTTGCCTGCGCTGACAGCATAACCGCGATCAGCAGTTCGAAGGACGAGTTGTAGTTGAGCTCAGTTGTTGGCGCAGGATTCTCGTCCCTCAGGCGGGAGAGGATTGCGTGTCGTTTGGTTTTGTTCATCTCGGCTTTTCCCGGGTCTGCAAAGACTCATCGCCGTCGGTGACAATTACTGTTGTGGGCTGGTCAACTAGGGCATCGCCCACGCCGTCCATGAGGTTTTTGATTGCGGCGAGGCAGCCGAAGGCTATGAATGCACCTGGCGGCAGCGCAAACAGGAGTATGCCAGAACCGGGGAGATCGACCTGCGGAAGCGGTTCCATACTGGCAAAAAGCGTCCCTTGCCCAAGCCCCTCGCGGACCACACCCATTACGAGCAGGGCACCCAGGAATCCAAGGCCCATGCCAATCCCGTCTTGCACCGCGGCGAGTGTGCCGTGCCTGCGCGCATACGCCTCGGCCCGCCCGAGCAAGGCACAGTTTGTCACGATCAGGGCAACGAAGAGGCCGATACGTTGGTGGACTTCGAACAGATATGCGGCCAGCAGCAGATCGGCAACTGTGACCAGTGCGGCTATCACCATGATCTGCGCCGGGAGGCGTGTATCGTCGTCTAGTAGACGCCGAAGAGACGCAATTGTGGTGTTGGCCAGCACCAGTACAAAGAGTGTTGTGAGTCCGAGGACCAGCGCCGTGCGTACACTGCCCGAGACGGCGAGCAGCGGGCATAGGCCAAGGAGTTGAACCAGCGCGGGGTTCTCGCGCCAGAGCCCGGCTTTAACATCCGCGTGTTCGTCGCGCTGCTCGCTCATCGCCGTGGCCCGCTGACGGTGTCGGAGATGCCCGGGTGCAGTGCTCTGGTCCTGCCGACCGCCCTGACAATGGCCCGAGGCGTGACGGTCGCGCCGGTAAACGCCTCGAAGTCCCCGCGATGGGGGANGACGTCGAAACGNCGANTGCTGTCGGGCGGGATCNCGGTGAAGCCCTCGATCCAGGAACTGGCGGGCCAGTTGAGATCATCTGTGAGACCGGGCGTCTCGCGATGCGTGATAATGCGTACGCCGCGCAACGTACCGTCGTCATCCTGCCCAAGCCAGAAGTGAATCNCACCATTGTAGCCGTCGAGGGCGATGTGGCGCGTCAGCCTGCCGGATGCCGGACCTGTGTAACGCCAGGCGGCGGGAGCCTCNGACCCTGACGACGCAACGGTCTGCTGCGACGATGAGATTTCCCAGTCCCCCGGTCCCAGAACCGCTGCAAGGATCTGCTGGGCATGNTGCATCTCCTGTGCCGCTATTCGCTCAGCCGTGACGGCGCGCACCCCGGCTATCAATGTGAGGCAGAGCAACGCGATGAATCCCAGGCGCAGGCCGCTATGCAGCGGGGATGGGTTGGCTTCACTCATCGTGACCGCCTTNGAGCTGACTCAACATCAACAGCACACGATCGATCAGTGGTGTGGCGGCGTTCATCAGGAGTACCGCGAAAGCGGCCCCGTCGGGGTAACCGCCGTGGCTGCGAATCAGAAACACCAGCCCGCCGAGGCCGATGCCAAACACCACTTGACCGGCGCGTGAGGCGGGTGAGGTAACAGGGTCGGTAGCGATGAAAAAGGCAGTGACCATCGTCGCACCTGCCATCAGGTGCAGCGTTGGTGGTCCAAGGCTGGCCGAACTGCCACCGGCNTCGAACACCAGCGCAAGCATGGCGAGTGTTAGCAGGAAGGTGGCGGGCAGGGTGGCCCGGGTCGCGCCCATCACAATGATGAACAGGCCGCCCATCAGAAACGCCGTATTGATGGTGCGCCAGATTCCNATGTCGAGCCCGGCCTGGGAAAGTTCGACAAATGTCTGTCCNTCAGCCTGGCGGAACGCGTCGAGNGGGGTCGCGNCACTTAAGGCATCAATTAGCGGTACCCCCAGGCTGAGTTTGGCCGCCAACAACTGCTGGATCGNTAGGGCAGTGGTGCTGTCCGGCCAAGTACTCATTGCCAGGGGGAACGATACCAACATAGCGCAATAGCCAACCATTGCCGGATTGAAGACGTTTGTGCCAAGCCCGCCGAAGGCATGTTTGGCGAGGCCAATCGCGCAGACCGCACCAAACGCAATGCAGGCAAGCGGTACGAGCGGGGGCAACGCCAGCCCGAGCAACAGTCCGGTTGTGACGGCGGAGAGGTCCGGCGCGCGTGCTGGCACCTTGCGCATGCGACAGGCCAGCCAGTCAAACAGCACCGCCAGCCCTGCCGCGGCCGCGCAGTTAATGAGTACGCCTGCTCCAAAAGCCCACGTCAGGGTACCTATGCCGGGCAACAGTCCGGCGCACGTCAGCCCCATGATCCTGGCACTTGTGTTCACGAACTCCGGGACCTTGCTTTGGCGATAAGTGAGGCGGCATCGGCGCCTTTGCGCCGCGAGCGTAGGCGCGTGGCCTTGCCCACCGCACGCGCCTGCTCGCGTGCGGCATGTCGCTCAAAACGCGCCTTGGCGCGACTGGCTGCAGCCTGCATTTCCGTCTGCCCGCGTGACACCTTTTGCGCGTCCGCCAGCAGGTTGTTGAGAGGAATGCCGGACGGACAGACAGCGGTGCAGGCACCGCACAGCAGGCAGGCATTGAGCCCGAGACGCCGAGCCTGTCGACCTATGGTCGTGTCCGCGAGGTCCTGTGGGAGGACGTCCAGCAAACGCTGGGGTTGCAGTTGCTCAGGGCAGACGGTGACGCAGTCCCCGCAACGTATACACGGTAAGGCATCCTGCTCNGGGCGCTGGGCCATCATTTCAATGGCGATGGTTTTAGGCCCAACAACCTCGCCTGGCCCGGGCCAGTGACCGGTCAGCGGCCCGCCCACACGCAGGGCTCTTGTGGTCNCGCCGCCTAACTGTTCTGCAACAAAATCGAGTGGCGTGCCAAATGGGATGCGGTAATTGCCGGGCGTTGCGACGCCTGCTCCACTGACGGTGACCACCCGGCTTGTGAGTGGCTCGCTCCGATCCAGCATGTCCGACATTGCAGCCAGCGTGCCGAGGTTGATGGTGGCAATGCCGTGAGCGGCGGGGCGCTCGCCAGGGCCGAGGCTGATGCCGGCCAGGCTGTGCAAAAGCTGACGCTCGCTACCGGCGGGATATATGGCAGGGGCGTAGCGGATATTGGTTGCCCCGGCGGCCTTGAGTAGTTCTGCGGCCTGCACGTTGCCTNGGGCAATCGCAATGGNGCTCGATTGCACTTCAAGGGTGTACACAAGGCGCATGAGGGTCTGGATCAATTCTTCAGCACGGGCCTCAAGCAAGGCGAGATCCGCGCTCACGCCGGGTTCGCACTCGACTGCATTGACGATCAACAACCGCAGTCCCNGTACNAGCTTGCGATGGGTTGGAAATCCCGCGCCGCCGAGTCCGACAATCGCATGCGCGCGGAGCAGATCGGTGAACTGTTGCGGCTCCGTTGCCTGCGGCGGTGCCGGCATGGCCGAATCCCGGCCAGGGGCTGGTGAAGTATTGAGTAGAACTTCCTGGAACCGGGCTCCCTGCCGGAACTCGACTGTGCCGGCAAGCGGGGCATAGAGAGGGACCNCGTGCGGCTCTGTAGGCGAGGCGAGCAGGCCTCCGGCTGTTGCCCAGGCACCCGCTGCAATCAGAGCAAAGCGCCCGCGAAGCGGCAAACGCAGCTGCGGTGCCGCGGGCAGGTTCAGTATCTCGCCAGCGGTTGAGTAGTGTTTTGCGCCGATTGTTCTCATGAGAAGAGGCCCTCTCCGTCAATCGGGAGTATCCCGATGCAGTCTACGGGGCATGGCGCCAGGCAAAGCTCGCAGCCGGTGCACTCTGCCGTGATAACGGTATGCAGCATGTCTTTGGCCCCGATGATGGCGTCCACCGGGCAGGCTGGTAGGCACAGCGCGCAGCCTATGCAGATGTCTTCATCAATGGTCGCACGCAGGGGGCCGATCTCCTGTGCGGGTTCGTCAACTGTCTGACGGCCAAGTAACTCTGCTAGCGCGTCCACGGTTGTTTTGCCGCCTGGCGGGCAGAGTGTATGCGTTGCCCCTGCNGCAACGGCCGCGGCGTAGGGCGCACAGCCGGGGAAGCCACACTGTGCACACTGAGTTTGGGGCAGGAGCGCATCAATAGCCGCGATAAGGGTGTCTTCATCGGGTGGCTGGCGCCCAGCCAGCCATTGCAGCATAGCCCCCATGATGCAGGCACCGACGATCAGACTGCCAAGGACGATGAAGCTCACAGACCTACAAACCCCATGAAGGCCAGTGACATCAAACCGGCCGTCAGCATGGCGAGCGGTGTACCGCGGAACGCCCGGGGCACGCGCTGCGCGACAAATCGTTCACGAATGCATGTGAACATCAGCAGTACCAATGTGAACCCAAGCGCGGCGCCCAGGCCATAGGCCACCGAGCCGGCAAAGGACGTGTTTGACCGCACGTTCAACAACGCGACACCAAGGACGGCGCAGTTCGTTGTGATGAGCGGGAGGAACAGTCCGAGGCCGGCGTGGACTACTGGCGCTGACGCACGGATGATGAACCCGACTCCCTGCACAAGGGCAGCAATGACAAAGATGAAAACAATGATGCGCAGGTACCCAAGATTGAAAGGTGTGAGTACATAGCTGTCGAGAACATGGCTCGCCGCCGAGGCAAGCGTCAGCACCAAGGTTGTTGCGGCCCCCATCCCAAGTGCGCCCTCGAACGTGCGGCTGGCGCCAAAGAACGGGCAGAGCCCCAGAAATTGCACGGTTACGAAATTGTTGACGAAGATGGCGCTCAGCAGGATGGCGGCGATTTCGGCCATCTCGTTCAGCCGGCTCGGTTGCGGCCGAAGCCGACTCGATCAGAGAATCGCGGGCCCTGGCCGGCAGTCGATGTGGGTACATGCGCACACATTACGTGACCCGGCTGCCGGGGCCGGTTGGTCGCCCACGCAGGAACCAGCTGCGGCTGACATGGTGCGGTGTGACCCACTTTAACGATGGCCGTTACGTGACGCGCAAACCCGGTGTTGCGCCCCCATCTGGCGAGAGCAGCCAGATGTCGCCGCCACCCGGTCCGGCTGCCAGCATCATCCCTTCACTCATGCCGAAGCGCATTTTTCGGGGCTCAAGATTGGCCACTACAACGGTCAGGCGGCCTTCGAGGTCAGCGGGGTTGTAGGCGGATTTGATGCCGGCAAAGATGTTGCGCTGCACGCCGCCNACGTCGACGGTCAGCTGCAGAAGTTTGTCGGCACCCTCAACGTCTCTGGCCTCGACGATCCTGGCAACACGCAGATCAACCTTCGCGAAGTCATCAAAGCTGATGGTCTCCGCAAACGGTTCGAGATCGCTCTGCGGGGCTGTCGGCGCCGGCTCCTCGGCAGTGGCGTCAGGTTGTGCTGAAGCTTCGATCAACTGCTCGATGGTGTCATTCTCCACGCGTTTCAGCAGGGGTTTGAACGGGTTGATCCTGTGNCCGGTGAGCGGTGTACCGATGTCTCNCCAGCGCTGCGCCTCCAGGGCGAGGAAGGCTTCACTTTCCCTCGCCAGTGCTGGCACGATCGGGCTTAGGTAGATCATAATGGTCCGGAACAGGTTCAGGCCGGTAGCGCACACACTCTGGACCCGTGCTTGCTGTCCTTCCAGCTTGTTCACCTCCCAAGGTTTCTCATCGTTGATGTACTGGTTTGCTATATCCGCGAGAGCCATGATTTCCCGGGCTGCTTTACCGTACTCGCCGGTCTCATAGAGCTCGGCAATCATGTCCGCCGGGGCAGCAAACTGATTCAGTAGAGCTGTGTCGATGTGGTCCCCGAGCTGTCCTTCGAAGCCGCGGTTGATGAAACCAGCACACCGCGANGCAATGTTAACTACCTTGCCTACAAGGTCGGAATTGACGCGTAGTACAAAGTCCTCGAGGTTGATGTCAATGTCGTCCACCGAACCGTTTAGCTTGGCAGCGAAGTAGTAGCGCAGGTAATCGGGAGACAGGTGGTCAAGGTAGGTGCGGGCGTTAATAAATGTGCCGCGGGACTTCGACATCTTCAGGCCGTTAACGGTAATAAAACCATGTGCGTGCACTTTGGTCGGGGNGCGAAAGCCTGCACAGCTGAGTATTGCGGGCCAGAATAGCGCATGGAAATTTACAATGTCCTTGCCAATGAAGTGGTGTACCTCGAACGACGAGTCAGCGCTCCAGTACGCGTCAAAGTCGAGTTCCGGTGAGCGATCGCATAGATTGCGAAAGCTCGCCATATAGCCAATTGGCGCATCCAGCCACACGTAGAAGTATTTGCCAGGTGCGTCCGGAATCTCGAAGCCAAAGTAAGGCGCGTCGCGGCTGATATCCCAGTCCTGCAGCCCTTCGCCGAGCCACTCAGCCAGTTTGTTGGCAACCTGGGGTTGCAGCGTCCCCGAATTGGTCCATTGCTTCAGGAAGTCCGTGAAGTTGGACAGTCTGAAGAAATAGTGGTCGCTCTGACGCAGTTCGGGGGCGGCGCCGGACAACACCGACCTTGGATTGATCAAGTCAGTGGCATCGTACGTTGCGCCACAGGCTTCGCAGTTGTCGCCATACTGACCATCGGTACTGCAGCGCGGGCAGCTACCTACAATGTAGCGGTCAGCGAGGAACATCTGTTGCTCTGGGTCATACAACTGGTCGACCGAGCGCACGGCAATCTCGCCAGCTTCGCGCAGGCGGTTGTAGATCAGCGCCGAGTAAGTCTGGTTCTCGGGCGAGTGCGTGGAGTAATAGTTGTCGTGACTGATCAGGAAGTCGCGAAAGTCAGCCTCGTGTTCCGCCTTGATGTCCGCAATCAGCTGTTCTGCCGAGACACCTATTTCGTCGGCCCGCAGCATGATGGCGGTGCCGTGGGTATCGTCGGCGCAAACGTAGGTGCAGTCGTGGCCGCGAAGGCGCTGAAACCGCACCCATATGTCGGTCTGGATATGTTCCAGCAGATGGCCAAGGTGGATTGAGCCATTGGCGTTGGGCAAGGCACTGGTGACAAGAATGGAGCGTTCAGACATCAGCGGCAGGTCTGGAAAACGGAGTGTGTAATATACCTCACCTGCCCGGGTTGCCCGTATACTGCGCGCGCCCGGAACTCCGGGAATCTCGCCGCGCGTCGAAACGAGGAGCTGAACCATGAACAAACAGCAGATTCCGGGCGTCAGCAAAGTGCTGGCGGTCGCCTCCGGCAAGGGCGGAGTGGGCAAGTCCACGGTAGCAGCGAATCTCGCGGTTGCCCTTGCAAAGACGGGTACGTCGGTAGGGTTGCTCGATGCGGACATCTACGGTCCGAGTCAGGGCTTGCTGATGGGAGTCGCCGCGGACGCCCGGCCGGAGGTGGCAGGCAAAACGCTGCAGCCCATATTGGCACACGGCGTGCAATGTATGTCGATGAGCTTTGTAGGGACGGCGAAGACACCGGTTGTCTGGCGCGGACCGATGGCGAGTGGGGCCTTGGTTCAGCTCATGACCCAGACTGCCTGGCGCAATGTCGATGTGCTAGTTGTGGATATGCCACCCGGAACGGGTGACATTCAGTTGACGCTTGCGCAGCAGGTACCGGTGACCGGCGCGGTGATCGTGACGACGCCCCAGGACCTTGCGCTGCTGGATGCGCGCAAGGGAATCGAGATGTTTCGCCAGGTGCACGTGCCGGTGTTTGGCGTGGTCGAAAACATGTCGACCCATACCTGCTCCAACTGCGGTCACGAAGAAGCCATCTTTGGTACCGGTGGTGGCGAGCTTATTGCTGAGGAATATGGGGTGGGCGTTCTCGCCCGGCTCCCGCTGTCGCTGGAGTTCCGTGNTGAAACCAATTCAGCTGGCTCGTCCCTGCCNGTCATCAGCCATGTGAATGGGCANGCCGCCGGCGCCTTTGCCGCGATGGCNGCGGCCGTCAGCTCTCGAATCNATGCGGCAGTGGTAAGTGGGCCTCACATTACAGTCGTTGATGACTGAATTACCNGNGTCCGGTTCCNGGGAAGNGGATCTGTTATTGATCGCTTCTGTTGATGCTNAGCATTGGTGAGGCTGGCTTTCNCTAGTGCACGGTTTGATCGTTGATTAGCCCTGTGGGCGTTGGATAGTCGAATCTTTTGTCGTCCGAAGTGTTGTCCAAAGGCGCCCCTAATGAAGATGGCGCTAGATGCGCGGGGCCGGTAATATCCCGCGCCTTTCGCGGCTTGGGTGCCCGTTCAGTCTAGCTGTGCAGGCTCGCCCGGGTTGACCCGATCAGTCAGAGGAGACCACATGGCCATAAAATCCGATCGCTGGATTCGTCGTATGGCAGCAGAAGCGGGCATGATCGAGCCATTCGAGTCCGGTCAGGTTCGTGAAGATGGCGATGGACGGATCATCTCCTATGGCACATCCAGCTACGGCTACGATGTGCGGTGCGCAAATGAGTTCAAGGTGTTCACCAACATCAACTCGGCGACGGTTGACCCCAAGGCGTTCGATGCGGACAGCTTTGTAGATGTTGCTAGTGACGTCTGCGTGATTCCGCCCAACTCTTTTGCCCTCGCTCGTACAGTTGAATACTTCCGCATCCCCCGTAACGTGTTGACCATCTGTCTCGGCAAGTCCACGTACGCCCGCTGCGGCATTATTGTGAATGTCACGCCGCTTGAACCAGAGTGGGAAGGTCATGTGACGCTCGAGTTTTCGAATACCACCACGCTGCCAGCGAAGATCTACGCGAACGAAGGCGTGGCGCAGATGCTATTCTTTGAGTCTGACGAAGTCTGTGAAACCTCTTACAAAGACCGTGGGGGAAAGTACCAGGGCCAACGCGGAGTGACGCTGCCCCGGGCCTGATCAGGCGGGCATCATTCAGCTATGGTCAGGCGCCACAAGCGAGCGGATCACCAACTCGAAGCGAGTGTCATTGTGTTCACGTTGGCACATCTTAACCAGCAGGAAATCGTGCGCAGAGGCGAGCCAGAAAAGCGTCTCCCGCTTTGAATCCTTAGTCCGGACTCGACGGATCTTTACGGTCTCAAGGNCGCCCATGGGCGTCTCGATGATCTCCTTNCCTAANAGCTCGAATTCGAAGCGTTTGATCCTCCCGTTCTCGGCAANATCATAGACCAGAGGTTTCGTGCGGCCCTCTTCTACCAGNTCGCGCACGTCGACGCGTAGCTTCAACTGGACGGATAGTTTGTCGAGCGTGCCTGGTGCTAGGTTGAGTGTCCAGGGCTTGCGTCGGGCGACATTCGCAGCCGTACCGGCGACCCAGTCGAAGTGCACGTCCGTGCGCCTCTTCTTGCCTAGTCCTTTACGCTCGTAGGCATAGCGGCTCGGTATCGGGCCGGCCTCAGTCCATTCGAACGTCGAGGATTCCTGGATATGCGCGAAGAAAGTGCTGGCTGTGGATGTGAACTTGAACTGGCCGTTGTCGGCTAGGTGNAGTTCCCGTAAGGCCTTGGCCTTGAGTGGCAGACCGTTGTAGTGGGCGTTGTAGACCGCGCTGAAGGGTGCCGGTACTGCCGCACTTACCCACATTGGCAACNCTGTGGCGAGGGCANTAGTCAAAAGGGTTAGCGTCACTGGACAGCGCGCCGAGCGTTTGCTGCCNCGAATCACCTTTTCGGGCTTTACCTGNNAGGGTCTNGCGNGANATGGCGTAGCATTGGGCAAAGACTGTTTCCAACGCTTGTAAATGGCAGTTGAGTTTATGACAATCAAAGGACGATTGCGTTCACCTTGAGCGCACAATCCGGTCATTTGCATGAGTCTTTCTCTCCGGTCTCNGTCCGGTAGCGCATCNGGTACATGGGCTGCAAATAGGCAGACACCGCGCCGATGTGCAAAGGGCATAGTGCTCNCGGGCGGCTTTACGNCGGNTGAATGCCTGTNGNTGCTGC
This sequence comes from Gammaproteobacteria bacterium, assembly GCA_002714125.1. The sequence continues at coordinate 5,995 of PAWP01000095.1, read as the reverse complement.
TTGCATGTCTGATTGCCCCANGGACGATGGCGTTGCAGGTGGAAGACCTCTACACGGCGCGCGTACTTGTGTTAGATGAATCCGCAGNCCAACTCCGGTCTGGCGCGCGCGCAGGGCTCTTGCAGGTACTGGTTCGCGTTTCCGGTAACTCTGAGGTCGAANCGAACGAGGCTGTGCGGGCCGCGCTNCGCAATCCTGGGCGTTTCTACTACCAGTACAGCTATGCCGCGAGCGAACATACNCTGTTGGTGAGCGATGAGCNGGTGCCCGCCAGGNTATTGCAACTTGANTTTGAGCCCAGTGCGATAGCGGGCTTGCTGCGTACCGCTGGACTGCCAGTGTGGGGCAGTAACCGACCTGGNGTCATGGTCTGGGTCGCGGTGGACGAGGGAGNAGGGCGTGAGNTGCTGCTTGAGACCGACGCCAACGCCACCGCGGCNAGCCTGGCAACACATGCCGCGCGCCGGGGCTTNCCGCTGCTGTATCCACTGGGNGATCTCTNAGACTCGGCGTCGCTGTCCGTAGCNGAAGTCTGGGGTTNCTTTCTGGATCGGGTCCAGNTGGCGAGTGAACGCTACGGNGCGGANAGCATCCTGACGGGCCGAGTACTGGCGNTGGGCGATCAGTACGCCGGCCGTTTCTCTTACCGGGTGAACGAGACCTGGAATGACGTTGAAGTGGTTGCCTCCGAGCCGGACGAACTGGTGCGCTGGGTTGTCGACCAGATGGCCGACGAGATGGCTGCTGTGTATGCAATTGGCTCGGGGCGAACCAGTGTCTGGTTGCAGGTTGAAGCGGTCGACTCGGTTTTTGACTATGCGGCCCTGAACCGTTATCTCGCCGGGCTGACACCAGTTGTCGACCTGTTCGTGGCAGGCGTGGAAGGTGANGTGATACGGCTCAGGCTTGATACTGAGGGTCATACTGCAGNGCTTCTGGAGCTGATCGAACTGGATGAGCGCCTGCAGCTGATCGCGCGCAATGAGGCGTTGCTGCAGTTTCGCTGGTTGCGTTGAGTTCTGTTCCACAGCGAGGTGAGCGGATATGCAAACTCAACATGAATGGATNTGAGCGTGGCAAGCGGAGATGCCCATGACAGGCAATGAACGATACGCGGCCATTGGTCTCCTNGTTGGGGCCGGGTTNCTGCTNTATCTGTTGAGCGANATCCTTTCACCGTTCCTCATTGGCATTGCGATTGCNTACCTGGGCGATCCGCTCGTGGACCGGATGGAAGAGTTGGGNCTGTCCCGCACGGTTGCGGTGACGCTTGTTTTTGTCGTCCTGACCACGGTCATGGTCGGGGTGGTGCTCATTGTCNTACCACTGTTGGTCNGCGAGGTTTCCGCACTCATCCAGCAGCTGCCCGCGCTGCTNGNGTGGTTGCAGCAGACCGGTTCACCGTTGTTGACCGAGACTTTCGGAGTTGATCCCTTTGACTTTGATCCTNACGAGNTGANGAAGAACCTNGCAGACAACTGGCACCAGGCGGGTAATGTTGCCNGTGTTGTGCTGCGCGAGGTAAGCCATTCNGGGCTNGCACTCATGGCGCTGCTGGCCAACGCGGTGCTGATTCCGGTGGTTGCCTTCTACCTCATGCGCGACTGGNACGANGTNATGGCGCGTCTGCGGGCACTGCTGCCAAGGGGCAAAGAGCGCTACTTTGTTGGGCTCGTGGNGGAATGTGATGACGTGTTGTCTGCCTTCCTGCGGGGGCAGCTGTTCATCATGCTNTTGCTTGGGGTTGTNTATGCAGNTGGCCTGCTGATCGTCGGTCTCGACCTTGCGCTGCTGATTGGCCTGCTTGCAGGGCTTGCGAGTATGGTGCCTTACCTTGGGTTCATCGTTGGCTTTGGTGCAGCTGCTATTGCTGCGCTGTTTCAGTTTGGCGATGTCTTTGTCCTGGTCTGGGTTCTCGTTGTCTTTGGCGTAGGCCAGGCCCTCGAGGGGATGGTCCTGACGCCGTTGCTGGTGGGTGACCGGATCGGGTTGCATCCGGTTGCCGTCATTTTTGCCATCATGGCCGGCAGTCATCTGTTTGGTCTTGTTGGCGTTCTGCTCGCGCTACCAGTTGGGGCGGTCATCATGGTCTTTGTGCGTCACCTCCATGGGCGTTATCTAGACAGTAGGTACTACGAGTCCCGGACAGAGCGGAGTGGGATCCTGCAGGGTGACGAGGCAGAGTGAGGGGGTCTAGAGATCCAGTGCCCTATCGTCAGCTGCCGCTGGCAATGGCGCTCAGGGAGGAGTCCACCTTTGCATCCTGGGTGGGTGCGGCCGGCCCGCAGCTTAAGTCGGTCTTANNTGAAGGCGGCATCATTCTTGTCCTAGGNGCCCCGTGCTCCGGGCGTACACATCTGCTGCAGGCCGCATGTGCCGATGCGCGTGCGCGTGGTGAATCGGCCATCTATGTTGCAGGCNCGAGNTCCCTTGAGCCCNTNATGCTTGATGACCTTGGCGAGTTGCACACNGTTTGCCTTGACGATATGGACGTCGTGGCAGGGCACCCGCACTGGGAAGAGCGTTTGTTTCATCTCACTAACCTTTCGCGGGACCGCGGCCACGTGCTTGTCCTCGCGGGCCCCTTGCGTTTCCGTCTGCCTGATCTCGCTTCCCGCGTCGACGCTGCGCTGGTCGTGCAGGTGGACAACCTTGATGATNACGCCAAGGCCCAGGTGTTGACCGCACGGGCAAGGCGCTTTGGATACACGCTCGGCGANGATGCCGTGCGCTACCTTCTGAGGCGCCATGCTAGGGATCTTGCATCTTTGCTAGANGTTGTCGGNAGGCTCGAGGCATTAAGCCTTGAGCGCCAGCAAACGGTNTCGCTGGCNCTGCTGCGCCAGGCNCTGGCTGAGTCGGCGTCGTGACTGCACGTCGCTGCGTGCCTTGATGAAGGTCCTCTTTACCGGCGGTGGCAGTGCGGGGCACGTAACGCCAAACATTGCTTTGATTGCGGAGCTTCGGCAGCGTGGTGGCAGNGCGGTTTACGTGGGCGGACACGTTGGCATCGAACGNGAGCTGATTNTGCGTGAAGGGACGCCTTACCGNGGGATTCGCACAGGCAAGCTGCGGCGCTACTTNAGTTGGCAGAATTTTATTGACCCCTTCAACGTGCTNGTNGGCCTNATCCAGGCCTGCATCATCATGCTGCGNGAACGGCCAGATGTGGTCTTNTCNAAAGGCGGCTTCGTCTCGGTGCCTGTCGTGTTTGCTGCCTGGCTGTTTCGGGTTCCGGCCGTATGTCATGAATCCGATATCGTGCCCGGGCTGGCCAACCGGCTCTGTCGGCCATTCTGCCGACTCATATGTATCAACTTCCCGGAGACTGCTGCCTATGTGCCCAATTCGCAGACCCAGGTGACTGGTACGCCACTGCGTGCGGATATCTTGACCCGCGACCCGAATGCCGCACGGACCCGGCTCAGGCTCGAAAGCGCGCGACCAGTACTTATGGTATTCGGCGGGAGTTTGGGTGCAGGGCGCATTAANGCAGCGCTCGCGGCCAGCCTGCCANCTCTGCTCGAGCGTTACGAAGTGATCCATGTGGCGGGCGAAGGTGCCGTGCCATCCAAGCAGCCAGTTGGTTATCACGCGTTTGAGTACATCCACGAAGGGTTCGGAGACTTGCTNGAGTTGGCTGACATCGTGGTTTGCCGGGCCGGTGCGAANTCACTCTATGAGCTTTTGGTACTGCGTAAACCTAATGTGCTAATACCACTTTCTGCTTCCGCGAGCCGCGGTGATCAGGTTGTCAATGCACGGGTGATGGCGCAGGCTGGCTACAGCCGGGTGATAGCGGATGAGGCTCTCGATGGTGCGTCGCTCATTGCAGCAGTCGCGCAGGTAGAGGCGGAGCAAGCGGGTATTATGGCGGCGTTGGCCGCATTCCCGGCACAACTTGATGGCGCAGTTCGAATAGTNGATCTCCTGGCAGGCCTTGCTGGGGGTGGCGAACTGGACTGAGCGAGTCTGCCCCGCAAGTACGCGGCGCCCTGAGTCTCGATTAACAAGCGTCCTCGCGGCGCACCGCNNGGAGTAAATAATGTTGCGTTGGCTGATTCACCCGACTCANGTCCTGGTCACCTGTACTCTCCTGTCCGNAANTGCAGCCNCTGACGAAGCCGACCAGACACTNGCGTGGCTGGATAACCGGGCTGACCGCTTTGCGGAGCTTGCGGACGCCGTCTGGTCGCATGCCGAGCTTGGCTACCTTGAAACCTCCAGCAGCACATTGCTCCGGGACGCATTAACGGCAGAGGGCTTCGAAGTGCAGATTGGCGTTTCAGGACTGCCCACCGCCTTCGTCGCCAAATTTGGCAGCGAAGGCCCAGTGATTGGCCTGCTGGCGGAGTTTGATGCGCTGCCCGGTATGTCGCAGGCTGCAGAGCCTGTTCGTCGGGTGCTTGAAGACCAACCAAATGGGCACGCCTGCGGCCACAATCTTTTTGGCGCCGGCTCCGTTGCCGCGGCTATTGCGGTCAAGCANTGGATGGAGGCAAATGCGGTGGCGGGCACNCTGAAGCTTTACGGTACGCCGGCCGAAGAAGGGGGTTCGGGTAAGGTCTACATGGTGCGTGCCGGGTTGTTTGATGACGTGGATGCTGTGCTCCACTGGCATCCGTCTGATCGTAACGCGGCAAACCCGGCGACCAGCCTTGCGAACAAATCCGCGAAGTTTCGCTTCACCGGAGTATCGAGTCATGCCTCGGCTGCGCCACACCGCGGTCGTTCCGCGCTCGATGGGGTGGAGGCTATGAATTTCATGGTGAACCTCATGCGTGAACACGTACCAGAATCGACGCGGATCCATTACATCATCACACGAGGGGGCGAAGCGCCCAATGTCGTACCAGAGCATGCGGAGGTCTATTACTATGTGAGGCATGCGGATGCCGAGGTTCTGAAAAGCATTTGGGCTCGTATCGTTGCTGCGGGNGAGGCCGCAGCGANGGGTACCGGGACGCAGTTTGCGATGGAGGTCATGCACGGCAACCACAGCCTGCTGCCGAATTACGCTCTGTCGGTTGCCATGCATCGCAACCTCACTCGGGTTGGCGGGGTGGCCTGGACCGACGCAGAAAGGCAGTTTGCCAAAACCATTCGCGGATCGTTCGAAAGGGGGAACGCGCTTGTTGGTCTNGAGTCGNCGATTCAGCCGCACCNNCTCCAGGCCGGCAGAGGCTCGACGGATGTTGGTGATGTGAGCTGGACCGTACCTACGACCGGNNTGAATACGGCGACCTGGGTGCCGGGTACCGTTGCCCACAGCTGGCAGGCGGTTGCTGCAGGCGGCACGTCGATTGGTCATAAAGGCATGGTGGTAGCGGCCAAGACCCTGGCGCTGACGGTTCAGGAGCTCATGCAAGACAAGTCTCTGCTCGAGCGTGCCCGGACCGAGTTCAACCAGCGTCGTGGACCAGACTTCAGTTACGAGGCTTTGCTTGGCGACCGCGAACCACCGCTCGACTATCGGCTCTGAGTCGACAATTGCTTGGTCATCGTCCCGCTGTGGTTGGTCTTTTTCTGTTTGGAACTACCTGGAGCGTGTGAGCAACGCGTAGGGAAAAGACACGTACCTTGCGAGGCGAAGTGGAGCGCCAGGAATAGGTCCGCGTTCAGCGCGGATTCGGCCGTGGTGGCCACTTCCGCTTCGGCAAGCGTGAACAACTTCTAGTTGCTGCGGACGTTTAACCGGAGCTGCAGCAGGCGTCCGCCTCGACCCTGGCGGCGATCAAATAAAAACTCGTATGGTGGCACTGGGCCGGGAGCTCCAGCGCGAATCGGCCTCCAACGGGCGTGTTCTCCAGGGCCTAGCGATCAATCTGGACGGGCAAAGCCGATATCGCCAAGTCGGTAAATTGTGTCGGAAGTTCATCTGGCAGGTCTGAGGGCGGATAAACATCTGTGTGGCTGCCTGATCAGCGTATGGCGGAGTGGAATCTGACTATCGGTCTACAAGTTCCACTGCAGGCAGGGTTGAATCCGGGACATC
>PAWP01000094.1 GCA_002714125.1 Gammaproteobacteria bacterium | reverse complement strand
GGTGCGGCGATTGACCCCTTAATCAGACGCTACGGGTATCGCANAACGCCANAAATCATGGCCGCAANGGCGGCCNACCAAGATTTGCAGGACAACCTCGCGGCGGCNNCACATCTGNTCCATGGTTCCAGCGAGAATCNCTTCGNGGTTGTCTATTGCCCCGGCGGNGGCCNNAGCCAAAGNGAGGTTGAGNGANTCGGCTACGCGTTCGGCGATCTGCGGACGGCCCTGCAGCGCTATGGAGCCCNCAACCTCANGNATGGCTGGAATGAAACTGCCGATGGCGAGCGCTTCTATTTCNTAGGCAACCCCGCACTCNGGCNCTGGGCANCACGTGCGCGCATNGTCGGCTAANGCCAATGGGGANNGGTTNATTCNCCGCTAAGGTGTGTCTGGGACGCGGCGTTTTGCTCCCAGTTGGGNCCATCAACCGGTTCCNNAATGTGTTCCNNGAGCTCATNTGGGNACCTCAGNTTCACATCAAACCCGNCAGGATTCGAGCGCGTNGCAGCCATCCGTGTAAGTGACCCGTTCGCTCACTCGTTCACCTCAATCACTTCCACAATCCCGATACCNGTACCTCCGTCAGCNCCNTCGACAATAGCCGTGTANGCACCCGGCTGCAGCGTGACCCGCATCGCCGCCTCTGCTGGGTCGGTAGGTTGCAGGTGCGCCGGAATCGCGCCCCCATCCTGAGTCTCCCAGGTATCGTTGCTGCCGATCTGGGCCCCCGTGACATCAAAGAGCCGCACTCTGGGATCGTTCAGCAATTGGCCCGCGAGCGACGGNACGACCGCCGCCATNCTGGGTCCACGAGCGCGGACGACNAGGGTGGCAGGCTCGGTACCGTGCACAATNACGCCCCCGATCAACACATCNTCACCTGTACCCACATAGCCCCGCGTTGAGATATTCAACAGACGCAGCGGGCCGGTATCGCTCAGTTCAAACACCTCNACAATAGCGAGGCCTACTGCAGTGCCCTGCACAATCGCGGTATACGCGCCCGGTGCCAAGGTCAGCGTCACCGCNGCCTCTCCCGGCCGTGCCGGTCGCAGCACATCCGGGAGTAGCATTGCAGACTCGTGATCCTGCCAGTCCTGGTTGTTAGTCAGCTTGGTGCCCGTAGCATCGAACACAGAGAGCATCAGACCGCCCAATGTGCGACCAGCCAAATTGGCATCGACGTCGGCTAGGCTGGGTGCGCGAGCCCGGAGAATAACCGTCTTCGGTTCAGTGCCCGATATCACAACGCCACCAATCAGAACCTCATCGCCCTGACGTACCAGCCCACGTGTCGANATGTTACCCAGGCGCGTGCCCGTCGATACGGAAACGTTAGGATCATNAGGCGAAACGTCCTGCNCGTCCGGTATGCCGTCGCCGTCATCATCGGTGTCCGCATTGTTACCCACGCTGTCACCATCCGTATCTGCTGACTCATTTACATCAGCAGGGAAGGCATCTATCCCGTCACGGATACCGTCGCCGTCATCATCCGTGTCTGCGTTGTTGCCCACACCGTCCGCGTCAGTATCGAGCGCTTCGTTGGCGTCCAGCGGAAACGCATCATCCAGATCCGGTGTGCCGTCGTTGTCGTCATCTGTATCTTCGCGATCGATGGTTCCGTCGTTGTCGGTGTCTGGCAGGATGGTGGTGTAGGCCCGGATAATCTTGACGAANTTCTCGTCCCGGATCACCTGGTTCTGCTGGTAGTTGTTCTGGGTAGGCAGGTCAGTAAAAGCGCCTCCAAAATTCCAAATAGGTTGATTNGNAATGGCATCAACCACGTCCAGACCGGTGAGGACGCTGGCGAACACCGTGAATCCACCGTTCTGGTTNTCGAGATTCGCAGCGTTATTCGCAAGATTGAAAAACCATTGGCTCGTGGCGCTGTTGGGGTCGCCACCCANCTTGGCCATNGCAACGGTGCCACGCACGTTCGAAACTCTGGGTTCATTCAATACCGGTGGGTCTGNCACCACCTCATTNATGTTGCCNGCCTGNGCATCCCACCAGAACCCGCCGCCCTGGAGCACGAAGCCAGGTATAGAACGGTGAAAAACCGTGTTGTCATAGTCGCCGCGATTCACGTAATTCAGGAAATTCTGCACGGTGAGCGGCGTGTCGAGAGTTAGCATCTCGAGTTCGACGTTGCCAAGGCTGGTCTCGACCACAACCACAGTAAGATCGCGGGCCTGNGTAGTATGCGCAAAGGCNCATAGGGCCACGAAAGCGGCGGANATTAGGAATCTTGGCAAGCGTCAGGTCTCCAGCAAAGCGCGCANATTCAATCTTATTGGGTGTCNCATGTCACCGCGCCGGTTCAGTCAANACACNACATAACGGGNCGTGTTGCGAANGGGCTGTGGGACTCAATGGGTNCCATNGCACACGCCTGACCCCGCTCGGCACCCGANCACCTGAAGGATTGCCCGGNATCAGGCNGAGAGGACCGTCCAGAGCCGTTCGAGGCGATCACCTACACTGCGCATCTCCAGCANTTCNTGCATGAAGTCGGCNTCAAAGCGCAGNAACTGNAATACCCGGAAGCTGAACTCATTCGGGTCGGCATTCNTCCATTCATCNGATTGNAGCAGATCAACTAGGGCGGGATTGCTGGNCGCGGCGATAGTGNTCAGTTTNGCATTAATGAGAGTCCGNAGCTCAGCGNTGCGNGTCTCACGCTCTGGCTCGGGNCGGTCNGTGANCAGGGTGCACTCNGCAATCCGGTAGGGCAGCGTCTGCTTGTCAGGGCCNAGTTCNTACCGCTCCCGCATGGCAACTTCCACCAACAGGCGACCGTCAGGTGTGNTGTCTACGAGCTCCACCATGCCTGCAGAAAACACCGCTTGCGGTANATAGGTGGCCTGGTTTGTGGCCAANGCATNGTCCTGGTTTTTAGGTGCATCCCGGATNTTCTTCACAGTGTGGGTCACTGCAAGCAACCGCTCTGAGTCNACACAATCCTGCACAAGCCGCCGATAGCGGGGTTCAAAGACATGGAGCGGTACAGTGGTGCCGGGAAAGGACACCACTGCAGGGATGGGGAACAGTGCTATATCTGCTGTGACCACGTCCGCCATCATTCAGGCCCCAACTGCCATCTGTTCAATGAGCCCACGGCCTAAGCCTCAACGCCGGCAATTTGCCGAGCCGCTTCGCAGAAGGCGGCGACTGCCGCTGACAGATCAGCGCGTCGTTCATCGCCCCTACTCTCGCTGAAACAGAACGATAAGCGCAATTCNCTGAGGCCTGCCTCCGGGTCCCGCTGCCGGGCGTCAGCCGGGTAGAAGTCGTACATGGGAATGACGACGATGCCATATTCGGACACAAGACGTTCGATGAAAGTGTCATCGGTTCGGACACCCGNGCTCAGAAACCTGAACACCGTGAAAAATCCGGCNTCAGGTTGAGTCCAGGCAAAGTGATCTGGGTAGTCGGCCAGCCCCGCCTTAAGGCCTTGAAGCATAATTTCACGGTTNTCCCTGTAGACCGCCAGCTTGCCCTCCGCCACTGGCCAGAGCGAGTCCCGGAGCTTAAATGATGCGTCGTGNAGCAGCGCNTCGAAACCGTAAAGCGCCTCGGGATTNTGAAACAGGATATCCCCCGCGGCCTCGGCAACCATCAGATCCTTGAGCTCGGCCGTCTCGCCCCCTGCAATCCCGATAGTAGCCTCGGTATAGAGAAACCCCACCCGGGGCCCAGGGAAACCAATCTTGGAGCCGGTGAACAGGTGCACCGTGATCATGGGGTCAAGCGCCAAGAAGGGTGCCGGACGCTCACCAGGCTCGGCATAACTGATGTAGACGTACGGTGCGTCCTCAACGATGAGCAGCCCTTCCTCGCGGGCGACATCAAGAATGGCCTTGCGCCGGGTCTGACTGAAGGAAAAGCCGGCTGGGTTATGCCCATCGGGCACTGAATAATAAAACGGGACCAGTCGGCCATCCGCTCGAGCAGCATGAATCTGCGCTCGGAACCGATCNATNATCGGGCCCTCCGCATCCATCTCGACACTGTAAATTCGCGCCTGCTCGGAAAGCTGCGCGCGCGCGACAAACCCAGCATAGGTCGGAGCGTCCGTAATGTACGCCAACGGCACACCCGGGCGCTCGAAGAGCGAACACAAAAGGTTAATGCCACCGCTTGCACCCACCGTAGGCAGCAGGTGATCCGGCTTCATCGTAAGGCCCCAATCCGCCCCGTACACGCTGGCAAAACTCTCACGCACGCTCACCGGCCCGAGCGTGTCGGTATACGAGTAGGACTCGCGNAGGTACTCGGNAACCGCGCCCGGTTCATTGGTCCNGGCCCGGGCCGCAAGATGGGCGTAGTANCCGGCCTTGTGCTCCAGAAACGTGCGCGGNTCCGTGACCTCAGGGTGGGGATACCCAGCGCCGAGGTGATGAATCCGCAGGCCTCTGTCCGCTGCAAGCTGACGCAACCCTGGCAGGGACGCGGCCATCTTCCGGGTGACCGACACCGGCTGCCGTGTCAATGCATCTGCTTTCAGCGAAACCATGGGTGGAGAAACCAGGCGAAGCAAGTGAGATCCGTTACCTTAGCACGGGCCTGGTCCCATCTACTGATCAGACGATGGGCCTGTGACGCCAACACAGTCCAACGTCAAGCTGCTTGACAAATCCAGCGCCAGCTAGGAAATGGTCGCTCACACCTTCCACCGGCTGAGCGATCGCGCCGCTGACCTGTTTGTACCCATCGAGTGTAACGCCTGCCTGAGACGCTGTTGATGGTTGGACTTTCTCGAACGCGCGTTGTTCACCAAGCCGACGGACTAAGCGACTTCGGGTCATAGCGGCGGCTGACAGGGTTCCCAGGACTGCGCTGGCGCCGCGATCGTTGCGTCAACTGCATGTCGAAGCAAAACCAGAATCACAAACATGTTCTTTACTTTCACCGTGGCATAACCCTCCTCTCAACCATGGAATGTGATCAAGCGTTGCAAATGCAATGCCGAAACCATGCCAGAAGACAGACTTCATAAAAATCAAATGGTTAGTGTATAAGGCAGCTCATCAATCACGCCCTGACTGCCATTCATGTCAATCGACATGACGCAATCATCAACATCCCGCCGGGATAGCCCACTCGGCCCAGCTTTCTGGTACGTTCGTCTCCTTTACTAAGCAGGAGACTTCCCTTGTCTGCACAAGCGTCCGATGAAGTGGTCCACATCGACATCAGCGGCGGCATCGCCACGATCACGCTCGACTCGCCAAGGAACAGAAACGCGCTTTCACGCCAGCTGACCAGCGAACTCGAGGCCCATCTCGAGACCGCCCTAGGTGATGACGCCGCGCGGGCCGTCGTGCTGACCCATACCGGTACCGTGTTCTGCGCGGGCGCAGATCTCAAAGAATCACGCGAAGCCAACATTGCAAAGGCGGAAGGCCGCGAAGAGCAGACACGTCGGGCTGGCAAGGGTCTGCCCGGCATGATCAACATGATCTGGGAATCGCCAAAGCCGGTACTGGCCCGAGTGAATGGCGCCGTGCGCGCAGGTGGTCTTGGGCTCATGTCCGCCTGCGACTTTGTCGTGATGGCCGAGGACGGAACCATGGCGTTCAGTGAGGTTCGGATTGGCGTCGTGCCAGCCGTGATCTCGGTCGTCTGCCTGCCACGGTTCAGCACCCTGAAAGGTACCGAGCTGATGTTGACGGGAGATACCTTTACGGCAGCGCAGGCTGCAGAGTGGGGGTTCATAAACCGTGCAGTACCTGCCGCGCAGTTAGACGATACGGTAGGCGAGATTGTAGGCTCGCTGAAGAAATGCAGTCCCAACGCGCTTGCCGAAACAAAAAAAATGGCCCGACTGGTACCGACACTCCAAACCGACGAGGGCTTTCGACAGATGAGCGAACTGTCCGGCCGTATGTTCGCAACCCCGGAGGCCCGCGAGGGTATGACCGCGTTCGCAGAGAAGCGCGACCCGAGCTGGGCGTTGGAAAACTGAGGGGCACCGCAAGACTGAGACATGCATGCCCAACATGCCAATTCCTTGTATGGAACCGTTCTCGTGAAAGGCCTCTCTGCCCTTGGCATGAGCCCATCAAAGTGGCAATGCAGCGCGGCGGCCATTTGCATCACCCTGCTACAGGCCGGTTGGCCAGCGGCCGCCGAACCCGCTAGGGAAATGACCCAAAACGTCTGGGGCGAAACTGTTGAGACGCCCCGCTACGGCGGGACCATCACGATCGCAACTCAGGTTGATTGGGAACATACCGACCCCTGGTACAACTGGCAGGGCACCATCTCAGCCGGGCCCGTGCTCGAAAAACTAGGGATTGGAGACTGGGCGATTCCGCGTGAGCAATACGATTTTACATCGGGATTTGTCCCCGTTGACGTCATCAAGCCACATCTGGCGGAAAGCTGGGCGCGTCCGGACCCGACGACGGTGATCTTCCGCATCCGCCAGGGCATCCACTGGCAGGACAAACCTCCGGTGAACGGCCGCGAACTCGATGCCTACGACGTCGAAATGTCCATTCAGCGCGTCATTGGTCAAGGCCGTTTCACGAAGGACGGCCACAGTCCCTACGCCCACATGGTCAAGTCGGCGGGCGTTGTTTCTGCCAAGGCCACCGACAAGTGGACCGTCGTCATCAAGGTTGGCCAGCCTTCGCTGCTGACGCTGACCGCCGTGCTCTGGCAATCCTGGGAAGGTGCGTGGATCTCACCACGGGAAGTGATTGAGGAATTTGGCGATCACAGGAACTGGCGAAACCTTGTTGGTACAGGCCCCTTTATTCTCGAGGATCGTGTTGACGGCGTCTCTTGGACCTACGTCCGCAACCACAATTACTGGTACAAGGACGAACGCTTCCCAGGCATGGCCGTGCCCTTCGTAGATCAGTTCCGCATCCTTGTCATACCGGACCGGTCCACGCAGATCGCGGCACTGCGCTCCGGGAAAATCGACATGCTCGCTAACCTCACCATTGAAGAAGCCCGCGCGATTGCACGCAGCAATCCGGAGATTCAGATTCACTACGCACCTGCGGGTGGACGCAACCGCGATAGCACGATGCAGGTCTCCCGCCCACCGTTCAATGACCTGCGTGTGCGCAAAGCGATGCAAAAGGCGCTTGATCTTGAGGCGATTGCAAAGCACTACTACTTCGGGCGTTCGACATCGCTACCCTATGGCCTGGGTGGCCCGACCGTGGTGGAAATGGGCTGGGATGCCGGGCCCGACGACTGGCCCAAAACGGTGCGTGATGGCTACCGTTATGATCCCAAGGAGGCAAAACGACTGCTGGCCGAGGCAGGCTACCCCGACGGTTTCCGCTTCACCTATGACGCAAGCCCGGACGGCGACCTCGACCTCATTCAGCTCTATAAATACTACTGGTCACTGATCGGAGTACAGGCTGACATCAACGTCCTGAGCAGCCTGGCAGCGGCATCGAACCGGGCCTACAAGGGTGACTTTGACATGACGGTCCTCGGCCTGCGTGCCAACAACTACACACCGCTCGGGCGCCTGCGCAGCTTCATGTCGGGGGAGATAGAGAACTACGCGCAGTGGCAGGATCCGGAATACGATCGCCTTGCCAGCGAGGCCTTTACACAGACGGAGATGGACCCCTTCAAACGTGCTGTGGCTAAGGCCAGCACGTATTACGCCAGCCAGCACATCACCTTGGCGAACGCTTACGCCGACACCATTGTCGCGGTACAACCCTGGATCAAGGGCGGTTATTGGGGTCAATCCGCCATTGGCGGTGGCGGCACTAATAATGCTATTTGGTCGCGCTTCTGGATCGATGAGTCTATGAAACCATGAGCCATGGACTGAGATGCGGCCGTGAGCAATTTGAGGTCCGACATCGGCTCGTAGTGAATAAAACGGAGTTCTGACATTGGGTAGCTATCTCTCCCGTCGCCTGCTCTACATGGTGCCCACACTGCTGGTGGTCTCGATCATCATCTTTGGCCTGGTGCGGATGGTCCCCGGTGACATCATCGATCAGATCGTCGCAGAAATGGCCACCCAGTCCGGCGCTTCCGGGACCATTGACCGGGCAGCCATCGAAAAGCGGCTTGGCCTCGACGTGCCGGTTTGGCAGCAGTACTGGCGCTGGTTCAGCGGTGTTGTGACAGGCGATCTAGGCGAGTCGTTTACCGGCTTCGGCACGGTTGCCGACAAAATCGCCGGGCGGCTACCGGTTACCTTCGAACTAGGCCTGCTTTCGATTGTGGTCGGGCTTATCGTGGCCATACCCATCGGGATCTACTCCGCCGTCCGCCAGAACTCAGTGGGCGACTACGTTGGCCGAACAACAGCAATTGCCTTCATGTCCGTGCCGAACTTCTGGGTGGGCACGATGGTGATGATCTATCCCGCCGTGTGGTTCCGGTGGTCACCCCCCATGGAGGTCGTGGCCTTTACTGACGACCCGCTGGGCAACCTTGGCATCTTCATCATCCCCTCGATTGTGCTGGGCCTGGCACTCGCCGGGAGCACGATGCGGATGACGCGCACAATGATGCTCGAAGTCTTGCGTCAGGACTTCATCCGTACCGCATGGTCCAAGGGCCTACGCGAAAAAATCGTCATCATCCGCCACGCAACTCGCAATGCACTGATCCCGGTGGTGACTTGGGTTGGCTTTCAGATTCCGATGCTGGTTGGGGGCGCTGTAGTAACCGAAACGATCTTTGGTCTACCCGGGATGGGACGACTCCTCGTCGATGCACTCGCACAACGCGACTACCCAGTGGTGACCGGCGTTGCGCTGATCGTCGCGGTCTTTGTCGTAGTGGTAAATCTCCTGATTGATCTCACGTATGCATGGCTCGACCCTCGCGCGAGGCAGGAGTAAGCGCATGATCGATCTTGCCGCTTCAACCCGTACTCTGCCGCCCCAGCGTAATGAATTTGTGCGGTTCTGCACTCGCCTGGTGCGAGAACAACCGCTCGGTACTGTTGCAGCCATCATTGTGGTGCTGTTTGCGTTTACCGCAGCATTTGCGGATNTCCTGGCACCTTATGACTACTCGATACCCGACCTTCCAAGCCGTCTGGACAGTCCTTCGCTAGAACACCTGCTTGGTGCGGACCAGTTGGGCAGAGACGTACTGAGCCGGGTTATTCACGGCGCACGGGTGTCGCTTATCGTCGGCTTTGCCGCGGCCTTCCTGAACGTGGTTGTAGCGATCATGATTGGCGCCGTCAGCGGCTACTTCGGCGGCCGGGTCGACATGGTGATTCAACGCTTTGTTGACGGCTGGATGGCGATTCCAGGTCTGCTCATCCTNCTGGTTGTAATGTCGTTTCTTGGCCGCGGGATGGTAAATATCATTCTGGTACTGGGTATCTCGGGTGGGATTGGCGGCTCACGCCTCGCCCGAAGTGCGGTAATCGCGATCAAGGAGAGCCTGTATCTGACGGCCGCGCGAACTGTTGGGGTACCGCTTTCGCGGATCCTCTCGCACCACGTGATGCCNAACATCATGGCACCGATGATTATCCTGTTCAGTGCCAGCGTCGGGGGCAATATCCTGTCTGAAGCAACATTGTCATTTCTTGGGTTTGGGCTCCCTCCCGACGTGCCAAGCTGGGGCGGCATGCTGAGCGGTGAAGGGCGTAAGTTCATGGAGATCGCACCACACCTGGCACTTTGGCCAGGCCTTGCCCTCACGATAGTGGTATGGGGCACCAACATGTTCGGCGACTCGCTACGCGATCTGTTGGACCCCCGTATGCGGGGCGGCGGAGGCAGTTTCCAATGAGCAAATCAGAACTTGATGACGTTTTGTTGAAGGTTGAGGGCCTAACCACGCACTTCTTCACCGAAGAGGGTGTGGTGAAGTCCGTTGACGGCGTGACGTTCGACGTTCGCAGAGGCGAAGTGCTCGGGCTCGTAGGCGAAAGCGGGTCCGGCAAAAGCGTGACGGCCCTGTCTCTGCTGCGACTCATCCCCACACCGCCCGGGCGTATCGTAGACGGCGCGATCACCTTCAATGGGCGCGACCTGCTCGCACTTGATGAAGCGCAGATGCGGGATCTGCGCGGGAACGAAATTGCGATGATCTTCCAGGAACCAATGACATCGCTGAACCCTGTACTGACAGTGGGTCGTCAGGTCGCTGAACCGCTGGAAGTCCACCAGGACCTGAAAACGCCCGCCGCGCTGCAGAGGGCAGTGGAATTGCTGGCTCAGGTCAACATCGCGGAACCAGAATTGCGAGCACTGGCCTACCCCCATGAGTTCAGTGGCGGTATGCGCCAACGNGCCATGATCGCAATGGGCATGGGCTGCGACCCGCTGCTAATGATCGCAGACGAGCCCACTACAGCCCTCGACGTCACCGTGCAGACTCAGCTATTGGACCTGCTGCAAAGCCTAACCGAAGACACTGGAATGTCGCTGATCCTGATCACTCACAATCTTGGTGTAGTCGCGCGGTACGCACACCGGGTCAACGTGATGTATGCCGGTCGGATNGTGGAAAAAGGGCCAGCCGACGCGATCTACGACGCACCGCGACATCCTTACACTATCGGCCTCATGGCATCAGTGCCCCAACTCGACCAGGACCTAAAGCGCAAGCTAGTCCCGATCGAGGGTCAGCCACCGGACCTCACTAACCTGCCCACCGGATGCGCCTTCTACCCACGTTGCCCATACGCAACGGACCGCTGCCGCGNGGAGACACCCGAGCTTGAGCAGGTTGGTGAAGACCACGAGACGGCATGCTGGGTAGACGTGCGTGGCTGAGAACTCACACAATTTGGTCGAGGTCAGGAACCTCTCGGTTCGATTCCCCGTTTTCAAGGGAACCGTGCTCCGAAAAAAGGTCGGCGACATCAACGCCGTTAACGGCGTGAGTTTTGACATTCGCGCGGGCGAGACGCTTGGACTCGTGGGCGAGTCCGGCAGCGGTAAAACGACGACCGGGCAGGCGATCCTGCAGATCGTGCCGGTGGCTGANGGGGATATACGCTTCGCCGGCAACGACATTGTGGGCATCCAGGGCGAAGCCGAACGGCACCTACGCCGGGATATGCAGATGATCTTCCAGGATCCGTTCAGCTCGCTGAATCCCCGAATGAAGATTGGCAACATCATTGGCGAAGCTCTCCTTGTGCACCAGCTTGCAGATACCCGCGAAGCCTACGCAAGCAGGGTCGCNGAACTCCTAGACATGGTTGGTCTCTCGCCCTCAATGGCGGACCGGTACGCGCACGAATTCAGCGGCGGCCAGCGCCAACGCATTGGGATCGCCCGTGCCCTGGCCGTAGAGCCCAAGTTCATTGTCTGTGACGAGCCGGTCTCGGCGCTCGACGTTTCGATCCAGGCACAGATCATCAACCTGATCGAAGACCTGCAGGAGCGCCTCGGACTTACCTACCTGTTCATAGCACACGACCTGTCGGTGGTCCGACATATCAGCTCACGCATAGCGGTGATGTATCTGGGTCAGATCGTCGAGCTTGCTGACCGCGTGAGCATCTACCGGAACCCTAAACACCCCTATACCCGGGCCCTGCTCTCCGCCGTGCCTGTGCCCAATCCTCGCCTTGAGCGCGAGCGGGACCACAGCGACATCCAGGGCGAAATCCCAAGCCCACTGTCGCCACCCAGCGGCTGTCACTTTCACCCGCGCTGCCCGAATGCTACGGATATATGCCGCGAGACACCTCCCGTANCTCGGGAAGTTGACGGTCATCTCGTCGCCTGCCACCTGCATAACTGAACTGCGGCGCAAATGCGCCGGTCGGGCCGAGTTGTTAATCTCACACCTCCATTCCACAAGGTACGTGAGGCTCCCATGNCAGAACTGGTCGGTACCGTTCACTACGAAACCCGCGAAGACATTGCACTGCTGACGGTCGACAACCCGCCGGTCAATCCGCTGTCAACAGGTGTTCACTACTGGATGGCCATGCACCTCGAAACGGCCATGGCGGATGACACCATCAAGGCGGTGGTCATCACNGGTGCTGGGCGCGCCTTCATCGCNGGTGCGGACATCCGCAACTTTGGCAAGACTCTACCAGCCGATCTGCCCAAACCCACCAAACGCGCAGGTGAATGGCTGGAGTCCGCTACCAAGCCCGTGGTCGCAGCGATCAATGGCACCGCGTTCGGAGGTGGCCTCGAACACGCACTGACCTGCCACTATCGGGTGATCAAACAGGGTGCAGAAGTTGGACTGCCAGAGGTCAAGCTGGGTATTCTGCCCGGCGGTGGCGGCACCCAACGCCTACCCCGACTCATAGGCGTTAAGAACGCCATGATCCCGATTCTCACGGGCGATCCGTTCCCAACAGAGAAAGCTCTTGAACTTGGGATTGTCGACGCGCTCATTGAAGACGACGACTTTGTTGAGGGTGCGATCAACTATGCCCGCAAACTCGTCGCCGATGGCGCACCCGTGCGCCGAATCCGGGACATGACCAAACACACCGATGCAGATCGCAGCAACCCGACCATCTTCGATGAGGGAGCAGCATACGTACAGAAGAGGATGCGCGGCCAATTCAATGGCGAGCAGATTCTGGAATGCATCAAGGCTTCCGTACTATCGGAGGATTTCGACACGGGCATGGCTGTCGAGCAGGAACGCTCTGCGCTAGTGCAGGCTCACGAGCAACGTGCGGCCATGGTCCACGTGTTCTTCGCCGAACGGCTCGCACGAAAGATTCCGGATGTACCGCGGGAAACCCCACTGACCGATATCTACACCGCAGCCGTGGTTGGCGGTGGCCTTATGGGTGGCGGCATCGCCATGTGTTTTGCTAATGCCGGCATCCCGGTGCAGGTGTTAGAAGTCGACCAGGAGGCNCTGGACCGGGGCCTTGCCACCATCGAGAAAAACTATACGAACCAGGTGCGTAGAGGTCGGCTCTCACAGGCAGAAATGGATGCCTATATGGACAACATCACCGGCACTCTGTCCTTCGATGAGATTGGCAGCGCCGATGTGGTGGTTGAAGCCGTGTTCGAAAATCTTGACGTCAAGAAAACCGTCTTCGAGAAACTAGACGCNACCATGAAACCCNGTGCCATCCTTGCCAGCAACACTTCGGGNCTCGATATCGACCAGATGGCAGGAGCTACTTCAAGACCGGAACAAGTTGTTGGCATGCACTTCTTCAGCCCAGCCAACGTAATGCGCCTTCTGGAGGTCGTCCGAGGAGAGAAAACTAACAAGCAGACTATCGCCACCGCAATGGCCGTTGGTAAAACCCTCGATAAGGCCGCGGCCCTATCGACCAACAGCCCTGGGTTTATTGGGAACCGCATGCTAGGGGGCTATACGCGTGAGGCTCAAGAGTTGATCCTGACTGGCGCAACGCCTTGGCAGGTTGACCAAGTCATCTACGACTTTGGGATGAACATGGGGCCGTTCCGTATGAACGATCTGGTTGGACTGGATCTCATGTGGCGCGCGCACAAGCTGGGTGGCGGCACCTACGAGACCGCCGCGCGGACCGCAAAAGTNGCCTTCAAGTTGTGCGAAGCCGGGCACTTTGGGCAGAAGACCNGCAAGGGCTACTACCTGTACGACGACTCCCGTAACGCTACGCCCAACGAAGAAGTGCTGGAACTCATCCGTGAGACNGCCGAAGAGCTAGGAATAGNGCACCAGCAGATGAGCGACGAAGACGTGCTCAAACGCTGCCTGTATCCGCTCGTCAACATTGGCGCTCAACTTCTCGACGACGGCGTCGCGTTGCGGGCTTCTGACATCGACATTGTCTACTGCTATGGCTACGGCTTCCCAAAGTACCGNGGCGGCCCGATGTTCTGGGCCGAACAACAGGGCCTTGGCACTATAGTCGACGACATGCGCCGGTTCGCAAACGAGTACGGCGACCACTGGCGTCCTGCGCCACTACTAGAGAAGCTGGCTTCAGCCGGGGATGGGTTTGGGGTGCTGACTTCAAGCTAGGATGAGTCCATATAGATGGTGNAACTCGTTCAATACCGTACGGAAGCGGCGCTGAGTAGCAGAGGGACACCACCACAAGCAGTCAACAGCTCTACAACGATTGGCGAACTACGGTCACGCAATCCTGACTAAGCTGAGTAATAAATGGCACCCAAACTTCTACTTAGAAGCGCGCGGCTTGCATTAGCCTCTTCGTTCGCCAACATGACTGCTCACNGAGTCGAAGAGCAGAGAATCGGCAAGCACCTACTTCTGCTGTGCAGAAGCCCCAGCACGCGGTCGCTTTAGTAATGGAGCGAATCGGGCACTTTTAGGAGCCGCAAACCGCACCGTGCTTTAAGAATGTTTGAAGTGAGTGGGCGTATTTTCGAGCACGGCTGCGCAGGGCATTAGGTAGAACTAGTTACAAACGGCTAAGGCTAAATTCTTTCCTGTGCTCAGGGGTCGATCAAGTTTGCAACTTTGAGTGCGGCAAAAGAGTGATCTAACGAATGGCAGAGATTCCGGATCCCGCGACAGCAGAAATTGCCGAAGTCGAGAGAAAAGATTGGGTAAAGCGGATAGTCCAAAACACCATTGGGTAGCTCAGACCTAAGTAGGGCATAGGTGCGACAGGCGGTTCGAACCGACCCACTCGTTCGNATAATCTCAGTTAAGCNTGTGTGATGCCGTAAACGCCAGTTGCAGCATAGAGGCGCCGAGGATCAACAGGACGGCGCCCCCGATCAGAGCGATTATGTCCAGCGCAATGGTGGCACCCTCCCTCTGGTTAGGGAGGCGTGCTGCGAGGCTTAAGGCAGTGTCGCGGGCATGCACCGCAATGCAGGCGATCAGTGCAACCGTAATCGCAGTGCCAAGCGACATCGCAAACACCGCTGTAATCCCCGCTACGTATAGATCAAGCGAATACGCCAGCAGAAGCACGAGCACCGCGCCACAGCACGGTCTCACGCCGACCGACGCCACGACAGCGATCATGCCTCGCAGAGTGAGCGGCGTTTCAAGATCCCTGCTCGACGGTAGATAGACGTGAGCGCAANCTACGCCGCCACACCTATCTGATGCGGGCGCTCCGAGTGCCATTTGTCTCGCCCCCGAGGACCGACCGAAGGAACGTGCCCGGCGCTGGAGGATGCGATAAATCCGGAGGGTAATCAGTGTTAGCCCCAGCAAGGCAACGAGACCGTAACTTAGCGCCTCAAGCCCCGTGGCCGCGTCCTCGGCTACCACCAGTGTGAAGCCAAGCAGTCCCGCCGTCACTGAAACCACCAGTATGGCTGTCAACCCTTGGCAAAACGCTGAGAAAAACGACAGCAGGATCCCTCTATGCAACTGAGTCTTGTGCGCAAGGATGTACGTTGATATTACAAATTTGCCATGACCTGGTCCTGCAGCATGGAACAGGCCATACAGGAAACTGAGACCAACGAGGGCCCATGTCGCAGTCAAGCCTTCTGCCTGCACCGCCTGCATCGCAACCGCCAATCGGCCATTCAGCAGNTATTGTTGCTCCTGGATCGCAGACGCGANTCTCGACCACAAACCCGACTCGAAATCGGCTCGAAAGGAAAACGTGAGTGCACCAGCGANAAGCGCGAGCAAAAGTAAGGTTGCAAATAAAGTGCGATGAGCCCCAGACAAGTCAACACCCCCGACGCTGGTTAGTGTGAGTGATCTCTTCGANGGCCAGCTCGGCAAACAGCGCAAGGTATCCATGTCTCCCGCNGCCCGGGGTAGCGATGGCCATGACCCATATAGACAACACGGTCGCGACGCACGGTATCAGTCGCATCCCGCAGCCATTTTGCAGTCACGCATCGCACCCGAGATTTCCCCAAAATTGTGCCGGAACATGTCCAAATAGGTCGGTGCTTCGCCGTCTACTCGAGACAAGGAATCGGAGTAGAGCCTGCCCCCAACAACCGCATTCGCTTCTCGTGCAAGCTGCTGGATCAGACGGGGATCGGTTACGCTCTCGACAAACAATGCATGAATGCCACCCGCACGCATCTGGCGTATGAGCGCCGCCACCTCACGCGCCGACGGCTCACTGTCCGTACTAATGCCCACCGGGGCCAGGAAATCGATGCCGTACGCGTTGCCGAAGTACTGAAACGCATCGTGGGAGGTTATGACCCTGTAGGTATCGCCCGTGCCGGTATCGAATCGTTTGCGAATCTCGTGATCAAGTGCCAGCAGCTGCGTCTCGTAGGCTTTTGCGTTACGCCCATATTCCGCTGCACGCAACGGATCGGCTTTGGCAAGAGCGCTGGCTACGTTCGCGAGATAGCGACGACCGTTGCTCAAATCCTGCCAAGCGTGGGGATCAACCGTACCGTTGCCGGTTTCGATCGGAACGATGCCCTCACTCGCTACGACTACTGTGCCATCGTAGCCCGAAGACTTAACAAGGCGCGTCATCCATCCTTCAAAACCCAATCCGTTGACGATGACAAGGTCGGCCCCCGCGAGAGCGCGGGCATCCGCAGGCGTGGGTTCGTAGACATGGGCATCGCTGTCAGGACCAACCAGCGTAGACACCGCCACGTGCGCCTGACCGACATTGCCAACCATATCGGCAAGGATCGTGAAAGTCGTCACGACGCCAAGTTGGGTGTCGGACGTGCAGTGCGGGCTCACTCCAAAGGCGAATGCACCAACCAGAAGCCGCATCGACTGACGCAACAGACTCCACCACGGTTTANAACGNCTCANCTGTCAGGCCACCAAGTGCCGGCGACGCACAAATTGTGTCATCAGGCTGCCACGCGGCCCCATTACCAGCGACGCGCAATAGACGCCACCCGCAACGAGAATGACTGCTGGTCCCGTTGGTAGGTCAGCGTGATAGGAGAGAAGCAGTCCGACATACGCCGAACCGAAGGCGATAGCGGTACTGGCCACGGCGAGCGTGCCTACGCCGCCGGCCCAGAATCTGGCAGCGGCAGCCGGAAGCATCATCAGCCCAACCGCCATGAGCGTACCGAGAGCATGGAACCCNGCGACCAGATTCATCACGACGAGCACCAGGAACGCAAGATGAACCATCGTGCCAGGCCCACCTACGGCACGCATAAAGCCTGGATCAAAACACTCGACGATGAGAGCCCGGCCAATCAATGCAAGAATGAAGAGCGTCAGGGTCGCAATCGCAACAATCAAAAGTAGCGATGCATCGTCCACGGCAAGAATGGAACCAAAAAGGACGTGCATCAGGTCCACGCTGCTACCGTGGGTAGTAACGATGAGAACGCCTAGCGAGAGGGATATGAGGTAGAAGGCCGCGAAACTTGCATCTTCGTTCTGCAAGGTCATGCGCGCTGCCAGACCGGATAGCAAGGCGACAGAGATGCCAGCTATAAAACCGCCTAAGCTCATAGCAACCAGAGACAGTCCCGCCACCATGAAGCCAATCGCTGCACCTGGCAACACCGCATGACTCAGGGCGTCACCAACGAGACTCATNCGGCGCAAGACCAGCAGTGTCCCTACCGGGCCACAACCCACGCTGAGCGCAAGACACGCAACCAATGCCCGGCGCATAAACTCAAACTCGGCAAACGGTTCAAGCAGCAACAGATCCAACCCCATCACGCGGTGTCTCGCATGCAGACCTCGGCCTGATCGTCCCATGCTTCCGCCATCTGCCGTGCACGGAACAGATAGTCAGCGCGCAGCACATCACTGGTCACATCCCAAACCACCGGCTCGCGTGCCATCAGTAGCGTTTCCGGAAAGTGAGCGCGCACCTGATCCAGGTCGTGCAGGACAGCAATGATCGTACGCCCCTCATCGTGCCAGCGCCCCACCACCCCAAGCAGGTCCGCGGCAGTTTTGGCATCGATTGCTGAGAATGGCTCATCTAGAAGGATGGCGGGACTGTCCTGAAGCAACATGCGCGCGAAAAGTACCCTCTGAAACTGCCCCACAGACAACGACGCAATGGCGCGCCGACCAAACCCCTCTAGCCCCACGGCCGAGAGAGCCTCTTCGGCCTCTTGGCGCTGAGCACGGGTCACTCGCCCAAACAATCCAATCGACCGCCAGTGGCCCAACACAACAGTCTCCAGCACCGAGATCGGAAAACTCCGGTCGATTTCTGCCTGTTGAGGCAAATAGGCAATATCACCACGCTTTAGTGTGCCGCGCTCAAGACGCCCATCAAGCGGCGTGAGAAACCCGAGCAAGCCTTTTAGCAATGTACTCTTACCGGACCCATTAGGCCCGACCACCGCGGTGAGCGAGCCCTTTGCAAAGCTGCCTGTCAGGTGATGTACAGCCGGATGGCGGTCATAACCCAACGTCACGTCGTCGAGTGTGAAGGCAGGTTTCATGCGAACCAGCCCGCCGCCCAGCCAGCGGCAAGCCACAGCGTGGCGGAGAGCACACTCGCCCAGATCAGCTGTAAAAGCACGCCGCCGCTCAAGGGTGAGTGAATGCCGGCAGACCCCGCGATGGTCGCCTGATCCTGATTCGACTTATCCATGCAAGCGCATCTCCTGCCGGCAAAAGCCCGAGCCAATTATGGGCAATGACAACCGCCTCAATGGCTGCGGTGCTTCGAACCGCGGCGGGATTAAGGGCGCAAGCGTGAGTTGCAAATACTGACTCATGACGGCCTGCATCTATCCTGTTCTCTGCCAACTGGCACCATCGGCGCGGTCCCGCACCACGACTCCCAGGGCCGCGAGTTCTTCCCGGATCCTGTCCGCAGTGGCGTAATCTTTCGCCGATCTGGCCACGCTTCTGGCCTCGACGAGATGTTCTATCTTCGCGGTATCACCGTCCTTCCGCACCGGGCCCTCGAGCCAAGCAACTGGATCTTGCTGAAGCAGCCCCAGCAAAGCACCAGCCTCGAGCAGCACAGCCTTGTACTCGGCCCGCTCAGATCCCTGTTCAGCCAGACGCGCCTGCTTGGCGATTCCAAACAGCTCGGCGATAGCGCGCGGGAAATTCAGGTCGTCTTCAAGAGCGGTCAGAAAGGGACTGAGCAGCTTAGGCGGACACGGTGTTTTTGGTGCGTCCTCAAGGTCGCGCAGGACCGCATAGATGCGGTCGAGGCTTTGTAGCGCCTGCGCTAACCCGTCAGTGCTCCAGTCCAGTGGCTTGCGGTAGTGCGCGCTGAGCAATGCAAAACGAATGGCCTCACCCGGTACCTGCTTGAGCAGGTCCCGCACAAGCAGCACGTTGCCGAGTGACTTGGACATCTTGCGCCCGTCAACAGTCACGAAACCGTTGTGTACCCAATGCCGGCAGTAGCTTTTACCGTGGTGCGCACAGGTACCCTGGGCAATCTCATTCTCATGATGAGGGAAGACCAAATCCTGTCCACCACCATGAATGTCGATCGAGTCGCCCAAGTGTTGTTCAATCATCGCCGAACACTCGATGTGCCAACCAGGCCGCCCGCGGCCCCACGGGCTGTCCCAACCCGGCAGATCCGCCGCTGAGGGCTTCCATAGTACAAAGTCCGCAGGGTCCTTCTTGATAGGGGCCACCTCGACCCTCGCGCCGGCGATCATTTCGTCGCGATTGCGGCCAGAGAGTGCGCCGTAAGCGGGATAGGACGGAACATGAAACAGCACGTGCCCATCGATCGCGTAGGCATGGCCCAGTTCGATCAACCGCTGCACCATGTCGACAATCTCGGGAATGTGACGTGTGACGCGAGGCTCAATGTCAGGCGTGAGCACCCCGAGTGCGTTCATGTCGGCATGGTAGGCGTCAATGTAGCGATCGGTTATGAGAGAAATCGGCTGACCACTCTCCTGCGCCGCGGCGTTGATTTTGTCATCTACATCCGTGAAGTTGCGGGCGTAGATGACCTGTTTGTACCGGCGCTGCAGCAAACGATACAGAATGTCGAACACCACAGCGGGTCGGGCGTTGCCAATATGGGCATAGTTGTACACGGTGGGACCACACACATACATTGTGACCCGATCTGAATTTGCCGGGACCAGAGCTTCTTTCGCACGGTTCAGCGTGTTTGTGAGGTGCAACGCCATCACTGCACCTGCACGGCGTCGAGACCATAACCCGCTACATCTGCCGTCGACCGGTCCCTAGATTGGCCGGTAGTACGGCGGAACGCCTTCAGCGTATCCCGCAGCACCGACTCCTCGATGTCGCGCGTAATGAAGACAATGCGTGAACGACGGTCCTCACTTGGCCACTTGTCGAGAGTGACCGGAGGATGAAAGATGTGCTGGACGCCGTGAATGACCACCGGTTCTTCGATCTCAACCACATTAATGATGCCCTTGATCCGCAGAAAGTTCGCACCGCGAATCAGCAGCAGGAGATCCAGCCAGGCATCAAAGGCATCTCCACGAATCGGCTCGTCGATCGTCACACAGAGCGCCTTGATGTGTGCGTCATGTCGATTTAGATCATCATGATCATGATGTGCATGGTTCTGCCATGAGGGGCTCTGCGCGGCAACATTATTGCTGTTGCCCGGTTCGTACGCTTCAGCTCTAAGCCACTTCTCTACGTCCGGACTCTTCGTTTTCGGGTCGTACAGTCCCGCATCAAACAGCGACTCAGGGTCCACCGCGCCGTTCTGTGTAATCACCTGCGGCGCGGCCGGATTCAGAGTCCTCAGTCGCCGCTGCAGGCGGGCCAATTCAGCGTCGCCGGCAAGATCTGTTTTGGTTATAAGCAACCGATCGGCTACCGCTGCCTGTTTCACCGACTCGACTTGCTGATCAAGGGTGGCGCCACCATTGACCGCAT
Organism: Gammaproteobacteria bacterium; assembly: GCA_002714125.1. The sequence goes on along the minus strand of PAWP01000094.1, from coordinate 7,277 downwards.
CAATGGTGGCTATGACACCGTCGAGTCTATAGCGTTCGACCACGGCGGCGTCGGTCATCAGCGTATGCAGTATGGGCGCCGGGTCGGCAAGCCCTGTTGTCTCTATGACAACCCGATCAAACGAGGGACGTCCATCGCGAACAAAGCGCACCGGCGCCTCACGCAAGGTCTTGACCAGGTCACCGCGGATCGTGCAGCAAAGGCAGCCACTCGACATCTCGATAACTACCTCATCCCTGCTGTGAGCAACCAAAACATGGTCAAGCCCGATTTCCCCGAACTCGTTAATCAGCACGAGGGTTCGACCCAACTCATGCTGTTGGATCAAATGGTTGAGGACCGTTGTCTTGCCGCTGCCGAGAAAACCAGTCAATACCGACACCGGCAGCGGTTCCTGCCTGTCCTGAAGTATGTCCGTCAAAACCTGTCCCCTGCGTCATCCGATGACACGCAACTCATGCAGGTGCCCTGCACTTCGACAACCCGCTGGTGGACACGGAATCCCAGATCCGCGGCGTCCTCGGCGATCAACTGCTCGACACGACGGTCTTCAAGCTCAGAGGATGCGCCACAATCGCCGCAGATAAAAAACACACAGCCATGGCTGCGCTCGGGGTGAGCGCAGNGCACATACGCGTTGCGACTCTCAATCTTGGACACGAGCCCTTGCGTAATCAGAAAATCAAGCGTGCGATACACCGTAGGTGGACCCACCGATCGCGAGTCCCTTTCCTTCAACGCTTCGATAAGCTCGTAGGCACCCGTCGGGCGGCCTCTCTCCCACAACAATTCAAGGATTAGTCGCCTCAGCCTGGTCAGTCGCACGCCACGATCCGCGCACAGAGCACTTGCTACCGCCACGGGATTCGCAAACGCCTCCTGTCCANTCGATCCATCACCACTGCCCTGCCGAGTCTTCATCCATGGACTCATCGAGTGATCTCTACTGTACAATAGCGTGATGTTATAACGTTTCTATAACTCTGCATAATTCCACCAACTCTCGATAGTCCCATTCATACGGCTGGGCNCCTTTGTGCTCAGACTGCGAAAGGCCACTANTCCACAGGAGCGTCCATGAACTCTGCGAACGTACCCGTCACAATCCTCACCGGCTTTCTCGGCTCAGGAAAAACAACGCTGCTAAACAGGATTCTGACCGAGGAGCACGGCAAACGAATCGCGGTCATCGAGAACGAGTACGGCGAAGTGGGTATCGATCAGGCTCTGGTCATCGATGCAGACGAAGAGATCTTCGAGATGTCCAATGGCTGCATCTGCTGCACTGTGCGGGGAGACCTCATCCGCGTACTTGGCAATCTTATGAAACGCCGGGACAAGTTTGACTATGTCCTCGTCGAGACCACTGGGCTCGCCGACCCCGGGCCCGTGGCACAGACCTTTTTCATGGACGATGATATTCGCGATGGATTTGCCCTGGACGGGATCGTCACACTCGTAGACGCCGCCCACATTGAGCAGCAATTGGGTCGCAGCGACGAAAGCACCGAGCAGATCGCTTTTGCCGACATTCTCGTCCTCAACAAAACCGACCTCGTCAGTAACGAGACGCTAGACAGGATCGAGACGCGACTGCGGGAAATGAACCGTATGGCGAAGGTTGTGCGGAGCAAGATGGGAGATGCACCGGTTGACAACGTACTCAACCTTAGCGCGTTCGATCTAGACCAGGTGCTGGAGCGACGCCCCACTTTCCTCGAACCAGAATATCCCTTCGAGTGGACTGGGGTTTACGATCTTAAACCGGGCCGCTACGAGCTCAGCCTTGATGAGGGACCTGATCCCGAGATGTCACTAGTTGCCGTGACCGAGCAGCGTACCGATGACTCAGCGCTACGCGAAAGTGCGGAATGGTGTGTCAGGCGCTACGCTGAGCCAGCGCAGGACATACGCCCGGGCGAGCTAATCCCGCTTGATACCCATACCAACCTGGAATTGGACAGCTCCGGACGCAAGGCATTCATTTTTGAGATCAATGCCAGGGTCAGCGTTGGCCTCTTTGCCCAACACACGGCTGAAGAGTTCGACATCAAACTGCTTGATGCCAACTACAATAGCGTTCCCCCTGACGCTGAACGAGTTTGGGTCGCACAGCACGAACACGACGACGAAGTAGGCTCGATCGCGATTGAACGCGATGGCGATGTCGATGCCCTGAGCCTCAACAACTGGATCAGCGAGCTGTTGGCCGAACGCGGCCCCGACATCTTCCGTATGAAGGGATTCATCAGCATAGCAGGCGAACCCCAGCGTTACGTCTTCCAGGGGGTACACATGCTCTTCGACTCGCAGCCAGATCGCCCATGGGGTGACACGCCGCGCCGCAACCAGCTTGTTTTCATTGGCCGGAATCTTGACGAAGCGGCTATGCAACAAGGGTTTGATGCGTGTCTGATCTGACCGGCGGCAAAAGCTGGGGTGTTCTTCGTGACGAATGGACTGCAAATATCAACGACTACGCGCTTGCGGGCGGCTGGTGTCAGGGCAGCAAGACGTTCCTGGCCGGGGGAGCAGAAGGTGGTCTGCATGCATTCGATGCTAAGTCAGGTACACCCACCTGGATAAATCAGAGCACTCACGACGGGGGCTTGCTAGCGCTCTCGATCCATCCCCATGGCACCTCATTCGCCACTGCTGGCCAAGATGGGCGCGTGCTCATCTGGAGCGCAGCCAAAGGAGAGCTGCTACACGCATCAGAAGTTGGCAGCAGTTGGGTCGAGCACCTTTCATGGTCGCCGGATGGCAAGTTTCTGGCGGCAGCCTGCGGCAAACAGGTTACCGTACTCTACCCGACAGGAGCCGAGGTATGGCGTTCCGCTGATCATCCAAGCACTGTGAGCGCAGTTGCCTGGTCACCAAAACGTGAGCTCGCCACGGCGTGCTATGGGCAGGTTGCGTTCTTCGCCGCGGCGGACGGAGCGCGACGCCAGAAGTTGGAATGGAAAGGCTCGCTGGTATCGATGGTACTAAGCCCTGACGGTGACGTCGTAGCTTGCGGGAGTCAGGACAACTCGGTCCACTTCTGGCGTCGTTCCACCGGTCGGGACTCGATGATGTCTGGATATTCTTCCAAACCATCAGCCCTAGCTTTCGACGTGCGCGGTACCCTACTGGCCACCGGTGGTGGAGAGAAAATAACCGTCTGGAACTTCCGCAGAGGGCCAGAGGGAACGGAGCCCGGCGTCCTGGACCTGCATATGAAGCCAGTTACGGCAATGGCCTTTGCGCGTACCGGGAAGCAACTGGCCACGACGGCGCGTGACAGCAATGTGGTGATTTGGCAACTGAAGAAGGACGGCACCGGCGAGCCCGCTGGCGCGGCTTTTCTTGCCGGCGCAGGCTCGGGTCTCTATTGGCGCCCGGATGGTCGTGCGCTTGCCGCACTCGACGCTTCGGGAGCCGTTTCGGTCTGGCGGACGCGGTAGGTCCGGCAGGGCTCGCGAAACTCGGGACTCGAAGTACGCCCTGCAACGGCGGAAAGCCTTAAAGGACGGGCCGCCAACGCTGCGGTCGCGATCACCGACCTGCTGGACGAAGACCAGCGCAAGTAGTTCGCGGCAGTGCTGCTATTGGGTCCGATCCCGATATAGCGTGTCTCATTAGCTAAGTGAACGGACGGCTTCGCCGTCTAATCCTCACTCCCAGATTGAACGCAGCTCGAAGAGTTCGAGCTGCTCGAGTTCCGAGTTGCCCCGCCAGCTCTGCAACAGAAGCGGATGTTCGTACGCGCTCGGCAGGAAACAATAAGACGCCGAGACCTCACCACCATTAAGGAACACCTCGACCGACGTTCGATCTATAAGCAGCCTGACGTCGAGCAAATCTCCATCGGGAAGCTGCGTGCTTTTCCTTCCCTTCACCATGCCCGGTGCCTGACCGGCCGCAAAGCGCATCTCGTTCTTGTCCCAATTGAAGGTCAGCGCTTGACCTCGGATGTTGACGATGAGCGCTTGTCTATCACCTCGTTTCACTGTGAACGAGACGTCCATCAGTTTCGCCGCTGTGTCAGGGACAATCGGCGACCCGGGTTCGATAGTCGTTGACGCTAGCCGCACTTCCCTTACCCGCAGGCTCTTGACTTCCCGAACCGGCCAGCGCCGCAATAGCACATCGCGCCCCGAACCGACCAGTTCGAGCGTGACCGGAATCGACATCTGGTGGTTGAATGGCATCTCTGGGAAATGGCCACCTGCCATCCAAGAAATCTGGATACAACGACCGTCGGGCACGTTGCTCCAAGTCTGAGCCGCATAACCGTTCCGACCGTTCTCACACGCAAGAACAGGAGTCTCCGCCATGAACTCCGTGCCGTCGAACCGCCCTACCTGGTAAAAACCATTAGCTCCCCAGAACACCCAGCGTTCTTCGCCACTTTCGTCTTTAAGAGGGAAGAAGTCAGGGCACTCCCTGTCCCCCTCAAGGCGGAGGTCCTGCAGGTGTGACCAAGACTTCAGATCTTTCGACCCGTAGAGCGAGTAGCGATCATCGGCGAGGTAGAGCGGCATAATCCACTTGCCCGAAGCCTCGTGCCAAGAGACTTTCGGGTCACGATTGTCACCCTCGATCCACTCGAGCACGGGATTTCCTTCGTACTTCGTGAGAGTCATCCCGTTGTCTGTGCTCCAAGCGAGACACTGTGTGAATTCGCGCGTCGGGTCGACGTGTCTCCCGGCAGCCGTGTACAAAAAGACGATCGCGCCCGCGCCAAAGCCAGCCGTATTCTCGTGGTCAATGACAGCGGATCCGGAGAACATCGTTCCATGCTCGTCCGGATACATGGCGTGATCCAACTGTTTCCAATGAATAAGGTCATCGCTGACCGCGTGTCCCCANGTCATGTTGCCCCAGACAGTNGACTTGGGGTTGTGCTGGAAATAGAGATGCCAAGTTCCATCCTGAAATACGAGGCCGTTCGGGTCATTGATCCAGTTTTTTCTTGCGCTGAAATGGAACTGGGGACGATGCAGTTCTCTATAGGTTTCTGTCATGGGCGTTGTTATTGCTTCTTGCGGCTTTCGATGAGGCTAGCTTACATGCTCTGACTTTTTTCGCTTCAACTGGCCTGCAAAATTCGTGTCGGACCCTACACCTGCTCACGGTCTCGTTACCGTTGGTGCAGAGGGCCCTGGTGCAATCACGAAAATAAAAAAACGGAAATGCGAAGCTGCACTGCGAGCCGAACGCCGGCTGACGGATCATCGAGCACCAGCTCTTCCTGGCAGATGACCGGCAGGGCCCGGCCGAGAGCCTTGTTCCCATTTAGCACCAAACTGTTTCTGACCTTCAAAGACGACTGTTTGGTCTATCAGTTCCTGCGATTGCGATGGGTTTCTTAGCCGAGGAGTTTGTCATCGGGCAGCGCGACCGCAGGCGCACTCACATCTGCAACCCACCCTCAAAGCGGCCGGTCCTAGCTAATCGCCGGACGAATCACCGGGTGTCGATCACGTTGCCGCTACCCGCCCGCAGCGTGACTGTCCCTCCAGCCTCGAAGTTTCCAAACGACTCGACCGTGCCGTCGGGCCAGTGGACGCGCACATTCGTTACGTTTGCAGCACTGCCTGTTCCAAAGTGAACTCTAGGGTCATTCGAAGATAGGTAGCTTGCGGCTGGCTGCACGTCTCGATACTTACGGCGCTCCCCGATTCCCAGCGACACCGTCGCACCAAGCGCATCTCTCCCGGTCACCGTCAGGACACGGAACTGAATCCAGTTGCCTCGGTTGGGCGCACGGTTCATAAGCAAGTAGGGCGTTGCGTCACGGTTGACGACAAGAAGGTCGAGGGCGCCGTCATCATCCACGTCACCGACAGCAAGCCCGCGACTCGTATGCACGAGTTCATGGGTCGTGCCTCCCTCAGGCGCCATCAGCGTGAACCCGGACTCACTACCGCGGTAGAGCGTGTTTGGTTCAGCGAACGGGTCACCCTCCTGATCAGGGATGTGAGACACAGCACCGTTAGCTTGGTAGAGGTCCATCCAGCCGTCATTGTCAAAGTCCGCAAACACCACGCCAAAACGGGTGAAGCGACGACTGACGACGTTAAGGCCCACCCCGGCGGTATCGTCCTTGAACCAGTTTCCTGAGTTTCGATAAAGCGAGTCGCTCTGTCCTTCAAGGTTGACAACCAATATGTCGACGTCGCTGTCGTCGTCAATATCCGCGGCCGCAACACCCATGCCAGCCTTAGCCTCGCCAGCGGCATCAACTGCACAGCCCCACTCCATAGCCGACTCGCTGAACCTCAGTCCTCCGCGGTTGAGCCATAGCTGGTTCGGCATCATGTCGTTCGCGATGAAGACGTCCGGAAGTCCGTCCTGATTATAATCAGCGCTGACGACGCCAAAGCCGTTCCCAAATGCGAGACGCATTCCCGCCTGCCGGCTGACGTTCGTAAAGGTGCCATCGCCGTTATTGCGAAACAGCTGATCTGGTGCCGGCGCCCGGTAGTTCTGAGGTGGACAGAATGTCCGCACGCCTGCCATAAAACACTCGAGCTCAGCTTCGATGTTCCACTGCAGATAATTTGTGACGAACAAGTCGAGGTCGCCATCCCGGTCGAAGTCAATGAACGCGGCCGAGGTACCCCAACCTGGCTCTTCAACGCCTGCCGTCGCAGCAATATTCTCGAATCGGCCGGTTCCGTCATTACGCAAGAGAAGATTTGGTCCGAGGTTGGTAACGTAGAGGTCAACATCGCCGTCTTCATCGTAATCGCCGACTGCTACACCCATCCCGTAGCCGTCTGCATCAGGCGGCTCCGGACCCGGCTCAAAGCGGCCATTTCCCTGATTTAGGTAGACGCGATCCGCCTCGCCGGATTTGCCAGTTAGACCGGTGCCGCTCTGGACAATGTATGCATCAAGATCGCCATCTCCATCAAGATCGACCAGAGCCGCACCACTGCCCGTGATCTCTGGAATCATGTATTGGCCCGCTGAACCTGACACGTGCGTGAAGTCCAGCCCGCGGCTCTCTGCCTGATCATCGAACCACGGTGGGTCAGATGGTCCGGGCGGCGAGTCACAAGCAACGAGGATTGAGACTGCGCAGGTCAGCGATGCATANCGGTNTTTCAAGGGTCGCCTTCGATAACGGGATCCAANGTCTGCNGGGNACTCGACTCCGCAAGCGATAATTCAATGAACTCGATCCGNCNACGAGCGGCGTCCCGTTCATCAGGGTGAGATCCGATAAAGTCCGCCCAATCAAGCGTAACNTTCGCGTCTTCGACATGACCCAATTCAGCNAGGCA
>PAWP01000093.1 GCA_002714125.1 Gammaproteobacteria bacterium | reverse complement strand
ACGCAGCGTGCCGGCGAGGCTATCGTGCACTATGGCCGCCTCAGGGGTGGGAATATCGAGGTAGGTACTACTGTGCGCGCGGAAGTTGATGCCGGGCTGCGGCGGGCAACATGTCTGAACCACTCCGCAACTCACCTGCTGCATGCCGCTCTACGGGAAGTGTTGGGTAGCCACGTACAACAGCGCGGGTCTCTGGTTGACGCTGATCGACTGCGGTTCGATTTCGCCCATTTCGACCCTGTCACGGCCGTTGAACAACGTGAGATCGAGCGTTTGGTAAACCGCGAGGTACTCCGCAATACGCCTGTCGAGACCGAGTTGATGACGGTAGACGCTGCGAAGGTGCGGGGTGCCATGGCGCTGTTTGGTGAGAAGTACTCCCACGAAGTGCGTGTTTTGACTATGGGAATGGGGTTCTCTGTCGAATTGTGCGGTGGAACCCATGTTGACCGAACAGGTGACATTGGCCCGTTCCGGATTACGAATCAGCAGGGTACGGCTTCCGGTGTGCGTCGCATCGAGGGGGTTACCGGCGCCAATGCCCTCGCCTGGGTCGAACAGTTGGAAGATCGTCTGGCCGGTAGTATTGAGCTGCTAAAGACCGACGGTGATGGGCTGGTCGACCGGATCGAATCCCTTCTAGATCATAACCGTAGGCTGGAGAAAGAAGTCGAAGCACTTAATGTGAAGCTTGCGAGCGGCGGTGGCGGTGGAGCGGTTGAAGATGACGCGTCTCCAGTCAATGGTGTGCCTGTGGTTGTCAAACAGATTGACGGCGCAACTCCTACGAGCCTGCCCGACGCAATCGACCAGATTAAGACGCGACTGAAGAGCGCCGTTGTCCTGCTAGCGGCTGTCAACGGGGACAAGATCTCGCTGGTTGCCGGAGTTACCAAAGACCTTACAGATCGCATAGACGCTCCGACCCTTCTCAATCATGTCGCAGCACAGGTGGGTGGTAAGGGCGGGGGCCGGCCCGATCTCGCTCGTGGTGGTGGCTCGGATACAGCCAGCCTTGATGCCGCATTGGCCAGCGTGCCAGCATTTCTTGAGGACTGCCTCTGACCTGAACTACCAGCGGGGGTAGATCCAAGCGAGTCGCACTCACACGGTGCTGGACGGAACTTCGGTGCCATGGGGTTTGCCTTCAGGTGTACGCGGGTTGGGGAAACAGAACAGGTTTGCCTTGACGACCGACGGATTTGTCAATAAATCAGTTACATATGTGATTCTCACAACCGTTCGCTCCGGTGGATTTCGATGTTTAAATGCTGCGTCATAACAGATGTGAATGTTCCATTTTGTACGCGCTTTCTCACACGGGGCCTTGAGGTTGCTCCATGAGTTTGTATGTACAGAAATACGGCGGGACCTCGGTCGCGACGACTCAACACATCGCAAACGTAGCGAGGAGGATTGAGAGGACCCGGGCTGAAGGTCACGACGTCGTTGTCGTTGTCTCAGCGATGGGCAAAGAAACAGACAGGTTGATGGGTCTTTTTGGCGAAGTGAATGTCCCTACGAGTCCCGACGTTCGCCGCGAGATGGATGTGCTGCTCTCCACGGGAGAACAGGTGACGATTTCGCTGTTGGCGATGACGCTTATGAAGATCGGCATACCGGCCCACTCGTTCCTTGGAGACCAGGTCCAGATATTGACTGACGGCCAACACACCAAGGCTCGCATCGAGGCCATCGACACTTCAGCCATTCAGGAGGGGCTTGCGGCAGGCAAGGTGATTGTCGTAGCGGGTTTTCAGGGCGTTACCCAAGATGGCGAGATAACCACGTTGGGGCGGGGCGGATCAGATACGACAGCCGTCGCCCTTGCTGCTGTGCTGAAGGCGGATGAATGTCAGATATACACCGATGTTGAAGGCGTCTTTACAACAGACCCTCGAGTAGTCGAGGGGGCAAGGTGTCTGAAGGAAATAACATTCGAAGAGATGCTCGAGCTAGCAAGCTTGGGTTCACGCGTGTTGCACACTCGGGCAGTAGAGTTTGCGAGCAAATACCAGGTGCCACTGCGAGTGTTATCGAGCTTCGGCGAATCTGACGGCACGTTAATTGCGGGCGAGGATAAAACATCCATGGAACAACCAGTCATATCTGGGATCGCGTTTACGCGGGACGAGGCGAAGCTGACGGTCCGGGGCGTCAGGGATGTCCCTGGAATTGCCTCCACGATTCTTGTACCTATCAGCAATGCCTCAATCGAAGTGGACATGATTGTTCAGAACGTTTCTGCCGATCACAGCACTGACTTCACGTTTACAGTCGCACGCGGGGACTTCGAGGAGGCACTTTCAATACTGGAGGAGGTTGCAAGAGAAATTGGAGCCAATGAGGTAAGCGGCGACAACAAGATTGCAAAGTTGTCGATCGTGGGCGTTGGCATGCGCTCGCACGCGGGCGTAGCGAGTAAGATGTTTCAGGTGCTCGCGGATGAGTCAATTAATATCCAGATGATATCAACATCGGAAATCAAGATTTCGGTGGTGTTTGAGGAGAAGTACCTCGAGCTGGCTGCAAGAGCGCTTCATGCGGCTTTTGAGCTGAATGAGGCGGTGTAGGTGGTAATTTAATGGGTTAGGTGTCGGCTTAGATTCGACGATCATTTGTCTTGCAAGGGCGTTCCGCACGCGCGGAGTTGATAGATTAGACGCACAAGAGGTGCCTCTGATACTCCAGGGTCGCGTTATTAGGTTTGATTCAAAGTGCGCTTTGATTTTTGCATGGGCACCATTTTCACTCATTTGTGCTGGTGGAAGGCAAGTGGACGAAAGGAGAAAGTGATATTGATCATGACAAGACGTATAGGAGAGACCTTGATGATTAGCGATGATGTCACAGTGACAGTATTAGGTGTCAAGGGTACCCAGGTGCGTATCGGCGTAAGTGCACCCAAAGGGGTCGCGGTCCACCGTGAGGAGATATACCAGCGCATCCAGGCTGAGGGAGAAGGCGNTAAAGCCGNTACCAACTGAACTCNATNGCGCGCGAGATGGTGATTTCGCATCCGCGCTGAACAGGGCGCCATATCGCCNGCAGCTGAACCTACTGCGCATTCAATCTGCTCGCCTCGCCTGACTCACCTGTCAGACACGCGGCTCTACGACCGGCTGTTGAGAGCATTCAACGTACAGACCATCGAAGTTGGTGCATTCCGGTTAGCGGCACGCTGCCAAAGACTCCAAGTGGATAGGTCGCCANCCTCCAACGGGGCGTCACACGCCTCCGACCAATCTATGCGCCGATGGGCAAGCAGGACCTGAGCNGGTATGGATTATGGTCGNGTCGCTTGCGCGGTGACGCCGNGGGTTTCATTCCGGATTGACGAATGAGGTACGTCTGCCTCCAGAAATTANCGCGAAGACTTAAAACCATGTGAACTCGAATCCCCGGAAACCGAGCACGCTACNCACCGGCCTTTGCCACGATGCAGAACGTCGCGTCATCCCAGCAAGCTGGCAATTCTCCACCGCCAGGCTGAAGGCTAGGTTGGCAGCGCTAGCGTTATTACGCTCTGGGCCGTCGCGAGACCGGCCTGGTTCTCGTTCCAGATATCGAGGTCCACAAGGTGTTCCCCACCCACCTCGTAGTGTTGCAGTACTTTGCCAAAGACAGTGTTGGTGTCACCCACAACGTTTGGATGGCGCACTCTCGTGTTCATCTTCTTCAAGACCCCATTGTCGCCCATCCAGTCAGTAGCAGATTGACTGAGCCAGCAAACCCGCTGTGGGCCCCAGTCGAACTGCCCTGGCATGTTACGGCGCTTCTTAGCGTGTTCCTCATCGAAACGTCCTCCGCCGCCTAGGTCTTTGGAGTCTTCTGCCTCGAGAGCCGCGCGCGGACTCCGCCCCGTGCCTACAACGCCATGTGTGAATAGNAACAGTTCGGTGACAGTGTAGGTGCCCTTGTCCAGTCGGGGAATCTCTTCGCCATCGGTGACGCCATGCCACGGATTGGATTCTGGGCCTCTGCGGCTGCGCTCCCATACCAATGCGTCTGGGCTCTCCTCGATACTCTGGGTTTTCTTCTCTCGGTCGTATGTGATGGTGCCTTTGCTGCCAAGGTTCTCGTAGCGAGCCATGTTTGTGGTCTTGGTAGCTACGAGTTCCTGGCGCTGATTGAAGTACTCGACCAGCGCACGGCAGATGACAAAGTCGCCAATCCGGCCGCTGTGTTTACGGTCAATGCTAACCACCGTCTCTTGGGCCCAGATTCGGTCCCCTTCCCAGATTGTCTTGAGAAACTCGATCTCTCCTCCTGCGTAGTTCATCGGGAAATGAGCCGATGAAAGGCGGCGGCCGTCGATAGCGCCATTGATCGCGGCTCCAATCCCGAGGCTGGCACCGTAGACGAAGATGGGCGGCGCTGTGATGCCCTGAAAGCGACTCTTGTTGGCGTACTCGCGATCACGCCAGAGCGGGTTGTAGTCGCCTACGCCGTCGCCAAACCGCCGGATGTTGTCGAGGCTTGCTAGCTTGCCTTCGCCGCGCCGAGGTAGAGTCTGGCCGATGCCCTTTGCGTATTCTTCCTCGAACTCATCAAGGGTCTTCAGCAGTGCCGGCTTGTTCATAGGGCTTGGTTATCTGTTGCGGGGCACGAAAAGTAGCGCGCGGTGAGCAGGGTTGGCAAGTCGGCCGCGCTCTCGCTGCTTCAGTTGGAGCGGCAATGGTGCTAACGTGCGCGCGTTGATGACAGGGCGGGGAAACATGCCAAAAATCAAGTTCATCGAACATGATGGGACCGAGCATGAGGTGGATGCCGAAGTGGACTATTCCGTCATGAATGCCGCCATTAACAATCTGCTTCCTGGGATTGATGCGGACTGTGGCGGCGAGTGTTCGTGCGCGACATGCCATGTCATGGTGAGCTCAGACTGGCAGGAGAAAGTGGGCGGACCCTCCGATCAGGAGGAGTCGATGCTTGATCTCAATCCCGACCGGCAGCCGAATTCACGGCTGTCCTGTCAGATCAACGTTACCAATGAACTCGATGGGCTGGTTGTGCAACTCCCAGAGTTCCAGTACTGAGGCTACGCCGGCCGTTCGCCTTTGACGGTAATTCGGTGCATATGACGTCGCTCGCCATGGTAGTCGTTCAGCGCGTAGTGCCACACGCAGCGGTTGTCCCACACCGTAATGGTGCCTGGCTCCCATTTCACCCTGGTCTGAAACTCAGGTTGAGTGGCCTGGTTCTGCAGTAGCTGAAGTAACGGTAGGCTGTCCTTGCGGGTCATGTTCTGAATCCGCACGGTGTGGGCTAGGCTACAATAAATTGCCTGGCGCGCCGTCACCGGGTGCGTACGGATCAAAGGGTGTTCGTTGCGTTCCTCTGCGCGTTCGTTCTGGCGCTGATAGGCATCTGCCTGCTTGTCCATAGCTTGCGCATATGCCCCGCCGCTGCCATGCACGATCGAAGCCGAATACACGCCTTGTAGGGGNTTGACGAGTTCACGCATCCCATCTGACCAGGCGTCGAAGGCGAGTGCTGTGTTGCTGAACAGCGTGTCGCCGCCGCGAGTGGGCAGCTCTATGGCGTGGAGCATCGTGATGGCAGGNGGCCGTTCGTTGTATGACGTATCCGTGTGCCAGCCGCCGCCAAAGTTGAGCTTCGCAGTTGGCTCCTTGATGATCGGAATGACGTGCGGATGGNCTGGCAGTGGTGTCATGAAAGGGTACGTGTCCAACTCGCCAAACCGGCTTGCGAATTCCGCGAATTGGGCGGACGACAGATGCGACTGATCGCGGATGCAGATCAAGCTGTGTTCGTAAAATGTGGCCAGTAATCGGCTTGCGTCTGTATCGGNGAGCCGNGCCAGGTCAACGTTGCTTACCTCAGCGCCAAAAGTACCGACCAGGGGGTTTATGTTGAAGGCTGAGGGCTCTTTACCGCNTGAAGGCTCTGCCTGGGTGACNTCGCTCATTATGGTGTCCTTGGGTTGGTCAGTCCTGGTTGTCAGAAGCTACGCAGGCCCAGCCGAGGCCTTTTAGGCGCTTGACCAGATATATCGCCTTTGCTTCGCAGTAGCCGGTTTCGCGCTCGGCACGCCAGGGGTACTCAAGGCGTTCTGATTTCTCGTACTTTACCCGGCACGGGACTGTGGAATCGGCATCGTATTCAATGCTTATTTTCCGCGTCGCCTCCCCCTGTCTGCAGATCCAAGCGCCTTCGTGGCGGTGTTNTTCCGCCGNGGCGGGCGNGCCGAGGAGGGCGATCGTGATAGCGACGAGGGTTCTAAGCAGGNGCGCGAGNAGTTTCATGCGTTGTCTTCCNGTCNTCCGCGCATCATGCGCAGGGGGGTGTAGGTCATCGTAGTCTCGCCGCGTTGATTGACGCATCGGTTTTCCGTGCGTACGAGAGCCCGGTTGCCCTTGGCGGCAGGGCGGATCTCAATCACTGTGCCGACAACATGGATGGTGTCGCCGGCAAAGGTTGGCCCCTTTATGTCGAGTTCCATGTTCAGGAATGCGATTCCGGTCCGTGCAATCGTAGCAGGGATCACCAACCCTTCCGCCATTGAAAAGACGAGCGCACCAGGCACCAGTCGTCCCTTGAAATTCGTGTGATTCTCAAGATAGTCCACTGACGTAAAGAGTTCTTCAGTCATACCTGAAACGCCGACGAAGTTGAGTATGTCCGTTTCAGTGATTGTTCTGGTCAGGGTTTCAAAGGACCATCCGACGTGCCAGTCCTGATAGAAAAAGCCGTGGCCCAGAGGGGCTGGGCTAGGGGTGTCTTCGGTCATCTGAGCATGCCGCGCGAAAGGGTTGGTATGGGCCGAAATGGCGATTCTGAACTATAATGTTGGGCAGGGGCAGTCCGCAGACCGGGCACCTCTTCTCGCGTCCTCAGCTTATCTTAGGCAGGTGCATACGGAACACCACGCGGCGTACGGTCAGTCGCCGCTGATGGCGCCCTGTGCCTTCATAGTCTCGANCTGAGCTGCTGAAAGCCCCAGATTNTTGGCCAANACCTCGGAGGTGTNTTCACCATGCAGCGATGTGGGTGTGATGGAGGTGCTGTTACCCGACATCCGGGTGGGCAAATCCGGCAGTTTCACGGTGCCGCGGTCGGGGTGCTCAATTTCGTGTACAAAGTCCCATCAGAGCAGGTGAGGGTCGGGGAACGGGTCGTTAGTCTCGTAAATCTGGCTCGTACGGACACNTGCCTCGGATAGGATCTCCATGGCTTTCGCCCTGGTGTGGTAGTGGGCACACGCTGGAATCAACTCGCGTAGTGTCGGCTCGTTGGCCTGGCGCNGCGGCGCCAAGTCAAAGCGGGGATCNGTAAGGAGGTCTGGACATGTGTGGGTTCACCNCCATCATAAATCCGTAGTCGTTCGGTCCAAACGGCTTAGTTGGGTGCAGCGAAATAAACGGGTTGTTACCGTNGCCCATGCGCGGGGTGGGGCGTTCGTCAAAGTTGGCACGTGGGATTGCGGTACGGACGTAGTGAGTCATCGCCTCCTGCATGGCCAGTTCGATCAGCGCGCCTTTGCCTGTGCGCAGGCTGTACCTGCTTCTCACTGGGTCATGTCGAGAATCCGTGAATCATCGAGTGCTGCCAAGGCGTGTTCCTCTACTGCGCTTGAGCATCTGAGGCTGCCACGCAAGTCACATATACTACCGGGCTATGGATAACAAACTTGAACAACTGAAGGCCATGACAGACGTCGTGGCGGACACTGGGGACGTTGAGGCGATTGCGCGCTACAAGCCCCTAGACGCCACTACGAACCCTTCGCTAATGCTGAAAGCAGCTGCAATGCCGCAATACGCCGAACTGGTCAGTGAAGCCAAAGCTTGGGCGGCGGGGCAGCCGGGGTCGGCGGACGAACAAATGCAGCTCTGTACCGATCGTCTAGCGGTCAGTCTTGGTTGCCGCATACTCGAGATCATTCCAGGGCGGGTATCAACTGAGGCAGATGCGCGGCTCTCGTTCGACACTCAAGCTACGGTGGCGAGAGCTCGTCGCCTTATTGACTTCTATGCTAATGCGGGCGTTGGCCCGGAACGGGTCCTAGTCAAGATTGCCTCGACATGGGAGGGTATCCGCGCGGCGGAGACGCTTGAGAAAGACGGCATCAACTGCAATCTGACGTTGCTGTTCAGCTTTGCACAAGCGGCTGCTTGTGCTGAAGCCGGGGTCACTCTGATATCGCCCTTTGTAGGTCGGATTCTGGACTGGTACAAGAAGGCTGAAGGGCGTGACAGCTATCCTCCGGCCGAAGATCCAGGCGTAACGTCTGTNACNCGAATTTACAACTACTTCAAGCAGCACGGCTTCGACACCATTGTGATGGGGGCCAGCTTNCGCAACATCGGAGAAATCGAAGAGCTTTCGGGATGCGACCGTCTGACGATTAGCCCGCAGCTTCTGGNAGAACTGGAGGCAGGGNCTGGGCGGCTGGTGCGTAAGCTTGCGCCGGATGCTGGNGNTGANGCGATGGCGCGGCCGGCAGGTGATGAGGCATCGTTCCGTTGGCAGATGAACCAAGATGCGATGGCGACAGAAAAACTGGCGGAGGGCATCCGCAACTTTGCCGCCGATCAGAANAAACTCGAAACATTGCTGGCCGGNACCTAGCGAGGACCAGCAACAGCCAGGAGCACTCATGCCTATCAAGGACATTTTCGTCGAAGTCGCTGAACTCAAGAAGGACATCCAGAATCTCTCGGTTGAGGACCTCAAGCAAGATATGGCGGCAAACCCTGACCTGCTGTTGCTCGATCTCCGCGAGGTGCAGGAAACGGTTGACCTGGGGTCAATTCCGGGGGCGACCCACGTGCCCCGCGGCATGCTCGAATTCTGGGCGAGTCCGGCGTCACCGTACTANCGTGACTACTTTCGGGAAGATCGACGCACGGTGGTCTTCTGTGCTGGTGGTGGCCGCTCAGTGTTTGCGACTCTAGCACTGCAGAACATGGGCTTCACCGATGTCGCTCATCTAGAGCCTGGGTTCAAGGGCTGGCAGGACGCTGGTGAGGCGGTCGATAACGTGGCCGAAACTAGTCGCTGGGTCCGGCGGCCGAAACCGAGTGCCTGAGCATCGCCGGGGCGCCGGAACTTGGAACTTTCTCCGTCAGCCTAGCCTGCAACGGTCGGCGAGACGGTCTTCATCGCGCTCAGCGAGGAATCCAATCTAGTTAAAACCATGAAAGCCCAGTTTGGGTAGAAGCCCAGGTTCGTCTAAATACGTGACATTTGTCTCGACACCCGCAGAGATGGGTGTGCTGGTGGGCGATACCAGACGAACCCTGCCTCCTGGCTTTAGCGTCGGTGGTATGACGGCCTCAATCATGGGTCCTTATGCTGCCCAATTGCGCCGCGCCGGATGAGATGGTTGATCTCGTCCTCAGAAAAACCCAGATCAGTGAGCACTTCGTTCGAGTGCTGCCCGATGTCAGGTGCGCAAACTGGAGTCTTTTTCTTTACGCCCTTGATCCAGATCGGGCTNTTGACGGTGTGCGTATAAAGCTGATCCCCCTCGGACATGGGTGTCAGGATATCGTTCGCATAGAGTTGTTCGTCGTTGATGACGTCACTCACACTAGAAGCAACGCTGTAGGTGACGTTCTCCGCGTCGAGGCGTTTACGCCAAGCGGCCGAAGTATCAGACTGGAATACGTCGGCCAATAGTCCGTACAGATCTAGCGCGTTGGCAACACGCTGTTCAGGGTCATCAAATCGGGGCTCGGCGGTCCACGCAGGAGTGCCGATTGCACGGACGAACCCCGGCCATTCCTTGGCTGGATTCAGGATGCAGAGCAGTAGGGTTCGGTCATCTGAAGTCTCGTACATCGTGGCAAGCGGTGTTGNCTTGAGGTCGTCCGGTGTTGCCTGATCAGACAGGTCAAAGCCCACAAGGCCGCCCTGGATCAGCATGCTGTGTGACCACGCGCCGTTNGCCAACAGGGACGTATAGACATGGGCACCAGCCCCGGTTTNCACGCGGCGATACAGCGCGGCCATGATTCCGCCAAAAAGNGACATGCAGGTGGCATGNTCGCCCATGCCTGGTGCGGAGATCGCATGCGGTCCAGTNGGGCGACGCACGTGATCCATCAGCCCGCTCCGGGCCCACCAGGCGGTCGCGTCGAATCCTGTGAGNTCTTTGTCGGGACCCTCGAGGCCGTANGAGTTCACCTGACCGTAAATCAGGTCTTTGCGCACTGCGCTCAGGTCATCGTAAGTAAGNTGGTGGCGGGTGAGTAGGTCGGGGCGGTAGTTCGTGATGACAATGTCAGAGCGCTTTACTAACTNCATGAGNATGGCGTAGCCATCANCNTTCGTAAAGTCGATGGCAACGCTGCGTTTGTTGCGTGAGTCCTGATCCCAGAAAAAGTTGGGGTAGAACTCCACCGCNNGCCCNAGCAGGCGGCGGTAGGGGTCGCCATCCAGCGGCTCGATTTTGACGACGTCCGCGCCAAAGTCCGACATGACAGTTGCCGCAGCGGGGCCGGCGACGTAGGAACCAAGATCCAGGACTTTTATGTCTTTGAGAAACATGAGCTGCTACCTGTCGCTGGTTTGGCTCAATGTTGCGTGCACCCTGGCCTAAGCGTCAAGGCGGGGTTTGGGCGAGAGGCNNNTGTGACNGGTCTGCAAGGGCACCGTGCCAGCGCNTGATGCCCCGCAGTGCGGTGNGNCCTTAGCTGGTCTTCATTTCGAAGAAGCAGAGTTTGTTNCCATCNAGATCGCGCACATACGCGCCGTAGAAAACGGGCATGCGTTCACCTGGCTCACCCTCGTCNGTGGCGCCAAGTTCCATCGCTTTAGCGTAGAGTTTGTCGACGCCTTCGCGGGANCCNCCGGGGATTGCAATCATNTTGCCGTTGCCAGGGGCCTGCGCCCCTTCATNATATGGAATGCAGACGGCAAGCATGGGGCCTTCACCGGTGCCAAAGAACTTNATCCGNTCCATACCCATCAGTTGCTTGCCGCCAATCTCGCCTAAAAGTGCGCTGTAGAACTCACAGGCTTTGTCAATGTCGCTCGTGCCGATTGTGACGTATCCGAGCATTATGTGTCTCCAGGGTTGCAAGTGTCGGGCGAGCCTAAGCCACGTCGCCCGACATTGGAAGCTATTGAACCTCCGGTGACTGGGAGTGAAGAGAAGTCAGTGCGCTGTTGTGTTTAGTAGGGTTCAAAGGTGTGGATACCGCATGATGGAGATGCCCTGGCTGCGGATGCAACGCTGGTGACGACTGAAACCGATGTGTNACTTGAGTGCGATTCGGGAGGGGTTCCAGGACCGTGGCGACGCCACGGTCCTGATGAGGGACTGGCAGCATGGCTTTGCGGGGCACACCCCTTGCGATTTTCTGTTTGTCGACGATGGCTGTGCAGCGGCGCTAGGGTAAGCCGAATCGTTGGCGGATCCGGTCGGCCCGGGTAGGCACGTAGCGATCGATGATCTGGCGCCAGCGCGGATGTGGTTCGAGAAATGAAAAGAACGGCCGTACTCAAAGAGCGAACTAGGGTTAAGGTCCGTGCATTTTGTTGCAACTGAGGTATTGGTCCGGCCCGAGCCTGTCGTACTCATGATGAACTGGCTTGGGTCGACGTAGCCAACTGGGATTGCTTCTTGATAAATTGCACGCTGAACACCGATGAGAACCATTTTCATGAGCAAGACAATTATCGTCGTAGCAGGTTTGGTGTGTGGCTTTCTGATGGCAGCTGCTAGCGCTGACGAGCCAGTGCCACTGCCGGGGGATGAATTCACCGCGAAAGAAATTCTCGATGCTGAGCGCTATGGGCTCAAACTGGCCGAAGACGGTAACTTCGATGAGGCGGCCCCTTACTTGGACAAAGCAGCCAAGCTGGGTCAGAAGGAGGCCCAGGCGCGTTTAGGCTTCATGTTTCTTAATGGCGAAGGCGTCAAAAAGAACGAACTCGTCGGGATATCTTGGCTGGGGACGGCTGCCCGTGGCGAAAGCACGGACATGATCAAGCGCTTGTTCGACCAGGTATGGACGCGCATACCGGAAGATATGACCGGGCAACTCACGGCCTACATCGATACCTTTGAGACGGAATACGGGGAGTCTCGCATTGAGTGCCGCAAGAGCCGCGTTGCTGGCTCACACATCAGCACCGACGTGTGTGAATTTGGGGACAAGTGGGACACACTCCGCGAAGTGGAGGAACGCCTCCTGAACCAGGCTGATATTGGCACTCGGCGCGGTGACGGCGAAATCTCGGTTGAAGGGTTCATGGGGGGGCCTTGATTCGTTCGCGTCAATTGCACGCCTAACTCATCGAACTTCTGTGCTTAGTGGGCGTGTGACTGCACGACACCAGATATCGTACTGTCAGTTCAAGCACCATGAATGCATCCGTTGCCGATGTATGTTGGTGTAAATTCAAACTGTGGGCAGTAGTGGTGGGTGCCTAAGAGGAAATAGGATATCCACCGTGCTGACGCGTGCGGCTTCGGT
>PAWP01000092.1 GCA_002714125.1 Gammaproteobacteria bacterium | reverse complement strand
GGCGGGCACACGGGTCGATCCGGATGATCCGTTGGCAGTCTTGGAGCTGAAGGGTGGCGCAGGTGCGGGGACCCCATCCCCTGCTATCCCCAGTGCACCGTTAGTAGAGGGGCCGCCGGGCACCTTGGGTGTTGAGGCGCCTTTGCAAGGGATGATCATTTCGATTGCTGTCGCCGAAGGCGATACTGTCCAGAAGGGACAGCCGGTAGCGGTCATGGAGGCGCTCAAGATGGAACACGTGGTGGTGTCCGATGTGGGTGGCGTCGTGCGTGAGATTACGCTCGAGGTGGGTGACACCATCTTCGAAGGGACTGCGGTGGCGTTTGTCGAACCGCAGGACGTTGAAGGTGAGTATGAGTCGGGCGAGGAGATAGACCTTGACGAGATCCGGGCCGACATTGCCGAGGTAGAGCACTTCCGGAGCCTGACCCGGGATGAGGCCCGTGTGGACGCGACAGCCAAGCGCCACAACCAGGGTAAACGCACCGCGCGGGAGAACATCCTGGATTTGTGTGACGAGGGCACCTTCTTCGAATATGGACCGCTTGTAACCGCAACGCGCTTCCCGACGGACACCCACGAGGAACTGGAAGAGCGCATCATCAAAACTGCGGCTGATGCCATGGTGATGGGTGTTGGCAGGATCAACGCCGAGGTGGTTGGGGAGGAAAACGCCCGCTGCGTTGCGATGTCCTACGACTATTCGGTGCTTGCCGGNACCCAGGGGGGCAANAACCACCAGAAACAGGATCGCATGTTTGGCGTTGCGCGCATGAGCAAGTTGCCGGTGGTGCTCTATACCGAGGGCGGTGGTGGCCGAACCCATGGCGGTCCGCGCTCAGGCGGTGGGCCCAACGCGACGTCTGTGGGTGGGCTGTCAACCCGTACCTGGCGTGAGCTGGGCAAACTCTCGGGACTTGTGCCAATTGTGGGGGTGAACTCCGGCTACTGTTTTGCGGGCAACGTAGTGTTGCTGGGTGCCTGTGATGTGATCATTGCGACAAAGGATTCGAGTCTCGGCATCGGTGGCCCGGCGGTCATCGAAGGTGGTGGCCTGGGTGCATACGCGCCTGCCGAGGTAGGACCGGTAGATATCCAACAACCGAACGGCGTTATCGATATCCTGGTCGAAGACGAGGAGGAGGCGACCGCCGTGGCCCGTCACTATCTGTCCTTCTTCCAGGGCCGNGCCAAGACCTGGCAGGTGCACGATCAGCGCATTCTGCGCCACATCGTGCCGGAGAACCGGCGTGCCGTTTANAACATCCGTACCGTCATAGAGACGCTGGGTGATGTGGGCTCGATGCTGGAGCTGCGGCCGAAGTTTGGGCTCTCGATGGTTACGGCGTTCATACGGGTGGAGGGCCGGCCTCTGGGNGTTGTGGCAAACAACTCGAACTCGCCGACTGGCGGCGCCGTGGATGCGGAGGGTGCGGACAAGGCNTCGCGCTTCATGCAACTCTGTGATGCCTTCGATATTCCGATCCTTTCGCTCATCGACACCCCAGGCAATATGGTGGGGCCTGAGGCGGAGAAAACCGCACTCATTCGCCATTGTGGCCGCATGTATGTTGCAGGGGCCAATATCACTGTTCCGTTTTTCGCCTGCGTGNTGCGCAAGTCCTATGGGCTGGGCGCGCTGGCGATGTCGACTGGCAGCTTCGATGAGACCTTTTTTGCGATCTCCTGGCCCACCGGCGAGTTTGCAGGGATGGGGCTTGAGGGTTCGGTCAAACTGGGCCGGCGCGCTGAGCTGGCGGCGATCGAGGATCTGGCGGAGCGCAAAGAGCGCTATGAGAAGTATGTAGCGGACGCCTATGCNTGGTCGCGCGCACTCAATGCGGCGACGGTCAACGAGGTGGATGACGTGATTGACCCTGCTTCCACCCGNAGTTGGCTCATCATGGGNCTGGAGTCCGCGCCGGCACCAGCGCCAAGGGATGGCAAGAAACACAAATGGGTCGACACCTGGTAGTGCNTCCNCGGAACGGCGGCCCCGCACGAGGAGGGGCCTTGTTTTAATCGNTTNAGACGAGTTCGGCGAGCCTGCCCTTTAGGGTNCGGAGGGCATTTTTGTTGGCGTTGCGGATGGTGTCCATGGACGGCTCTTCCTGGCTGATGTCGCCAAGCTCGGCGAGCACCACATGTACGTCGTCATGGCTGTCGACGGCCTGCATGTCGTCGAGCCAACGGCGTACGTTCGGAAAGGGTGAGAAGTCGTAGACGTTGGTGAACTCGGGCCGGAGCTGGCCAATCTCAACATAGGCGGCAAAGTCAGCCAACGTAACTGAATCCCCTGTCATGTATTTGCGGTTCGCGAGCCAGTTNTTGTCGAGCGCGNCCAGGGCGGCCGTCAGCGTGCGCTGCGCGGCCTGCTGGGTTGTATCCGGGATATCCAGGTCCTTGCGGATCTTCGGTGCGACGAGACCGGTTGAGGCATCGCGGACGTTCCTGTGATGGTAGTTCAGATACCAGTCAACTTTGGCTCGCTCGTTTGGCTCAGCGGGGTAGACATCGGTCCAGCCATTGACGTTGCAGAGCCAGGTCATGATTGCGTGGGCTTCGCCCAGCGCAAAGCCGGTAGCTGGGTCTTCGATGGTGGGTATNGTGCCGCCCGGATTCTTGGCNAGGTAGTTCGGGTGGCGGCTGCCGTTGTCACCTTTGGACCCGGGATTGATCAGCACCATCTCAAACGGTGCGCGCTTGTATAGCATCAGCCACATGACTGCGCGCACGGGTTGGGAAAACGGCACGCCGTAAAGAATGACTGGGCGATCAGCTGACATGATGGAAGTCCTTTGGCGTTGTGCGAAGTGAGCGATCATAGTCTATGGCGTGGGCAATCGCCTTTGTCGANAGCGCNTACCCGGAGCTAAGGTCAATGCTGCGTTAAGGCTGTGTACACCTGCAGGATGCGGGAGGAGGNTGCGTTGATCGAGAGGCTCGTGCTCGTAAGGNGGTTGATCGAGAGGCTANGGAGAGGATGCCGGCAGGGCGTNGCCTGGTTTGAGTCTTGTGACGCTGNGCGCCCGTGCATCCAGCTAAGGCTNATGCACTTGCGCGTACCTGGGTAGAGACCGCGTTTCCCACCTATCGTCGTAATCTGGTGTCACTTTGGGAGCGCTGTAGCACACTTCTTCCTAGCGGGGTCCTAACTCTTGGGGGGTACCTAGCAGGCCTTGGCCTTGTCGGGTGCTGGTGGCGGGCGCGCCGGACACATTGCGGTCCTATATCGATGAGCTTTTGACTGTCGCTGACTTCGACTATTTTTTTTGGTGCCTTNCGTTGGGGTGACCNGACTGCAGTAGAAGCAATGGACTCNCTACAGCTTTTCGTGGACNAAATGATGCCCTCCTTCGGTNTNTGGGNTCATTCGTTGTCTACAAGACNTGGTGTCCTTGACGAGTCCCGGTTCGATCCGAATAATGGNNGNCTCTGCGCGCCAGTAGCTCAGCTGGATAGAGTACCTGGCTACGAACCAGGCGGTCGGGGGTTCGACTCCCTCCTGGCGCGCCATCTAGCCTATGCTCCCGCTAAGTACTGANTTCGCGCNCGTGCAGAAGNCAAAGCACGTATCGCTAATGAATCTGGGGAGAGTCGGCAACAATTCGCCCNGGACTTGGTGCTAGGGCGCAGTATCGACGTNCCGCCTACTNAGGCGCTTNCCCGTGCCATCAAAATCGCTCCCAATTGCNCTCCTGCTGCTTGCTCNGCCTCTAGTTGCGCTAGCCGAACCCCTCAAACTCGACATCTCNGGTGTCGAGACNGGAGAGGATGGCGAGCTTATCGTTTGTCTGTTTCACAATGGTGAACACTGGCTCGACATGACAAATGCTTTCGGCTGCAAGATCCTTGCGCCGGACACCGAACGGGTAACAGTAGAGTTTGACGTTCCGCCCGAGGGNCATTTNGCNGCGCAGGTATTGCATGACACGAATGGCGACGGCAAACCAAACTTCAAAATCTTCCCGCCCAGATTCCTCGAAGGGTTTGCCTTTTCGAACGGCTACAAGCCTCGTATGAAGCCGAGCTACAAAAAGGCGCAGTTTGTACCCACCACCAACGNGGTTGAGCTTGAGATGACTTACTGAGCCTCANTAGTGCGAGNCCAATGACTGACTTCGTTCATTGCTCGACACACCTGAATTGNGCCGAGGCCAGTGGCATAGAGCCGGAAATTAAGGTGAGTTCGCTTNGACTGCNTTACCAGCCTTTTTCGGTGGGNCCCTGCTAAAGGTTCGGAGGTTGNGTTTCAGTATTGAATTGGCCGAACCTGGATCGCGCTCATCTCTTCGAAGATCTGCATGATCGACCAGTACTCCTGCTCCGCCCAGCCGCGGGCAAGCCCAGAGGTGAAGACCTGTGCTGCCGGGCTGCCCAGCACTAACGGCACTCCTTTTGCTTGTGCAAGCTCAACCGCGAGTTGGACATCCTTGCCAATGGTATGCAGGCCTTGGCTGGCAAGCTCGCCGGGCTGGGGCTGCGGGTCGACAGTCATGATGTTCTCTACTAGGCCGGCGAAGAGCCCACTGTTGCCGCTGCTGGCTCGGATCACCTCGCGCAGGGTATCTACGGTGAGACCCGACTTGGCGCCGAGTGCCATCGCTTCCATGGTTGCGATCATGTTGATACCTGCCAGCATGTTGTTAATGAGTTTCACAGTGGCACCTGTACCTGGGCCGCCGGTATGAAAGATGCGCTCACCGAACGCCTGCAAGACCGGCCGTGCACGCTCAAGCGGGGCTGATTCACCGCCCGCCATGACGGACAGGGTTCCTGCTTCACGCTGTGCGATGCCACCGCTGACCGGGGCGTCGATTACATCGACCCCTACGTCCCGAGCTGCTGAGCCAATCCGCTGAACTACCTCGGGGCTGATCGTGCTCAGTTCGATGTAGATGTCGCCGGGTTCAGTACCAGCCAATACGCCCTTTGGACCGAGCGCGACCTCGATACTGGCCTCGTTTGAGGGCAGGGATGCGAGGACAATATCCGAGCTTGTAGCAACCTCCCTGGGCGAGGCGGCGGCGGTTGCGCCAAGTGTCGTGAGTTCGTTTACGGGACCTTCGCGAAGATCGCACACGGTCAGTTCGAAACCTGCGCGCGCCACGTTGATCGCCATGGGTTTGCCTATGCCGCCAAGGCCGATAAAGCCAACTTTCATTTCGAGGGTCTCCTTGTTGTGCTGGGAACTGCTTACCGGTGAGCGTCTGGCATCCCGTCAAGGTCGCGGCGGTTTACTGTGAGTCAGGTTTGGTTGTTGAGCCGATCTGTGAACAGGGTGCGGTCGTCAGATTGATGCCGTCATCCTCTCTCGTGCTTGCAAATTGATTGAGGTGTGCGGGCAGTTCCAGCTCGCGCAATTCTCCAGTGACCGGGCAGGGGAAGGTCAGTGCGGTCGCGGTCAGTCGAAACCTACCGCGTTCGGTCGCACCGTACAGATGATCGCCGGTCAGCGGGTAGCCAAGCCATGCCAGGTGCACGCGAACTTGATGCTTGCGCCCGGTAATGGGTCTGCAGCTAACCAGGCTCGAGGCTTCGGCATGCAGGACCAGATTGAATTCCGTCCGCGCTTCAGTGCCGTCAACCGGCTCCGAGCACGTGATTGGCTCGGGTGGAAACTCGCCCTGCACCTCTGCGGTGTAGATCTTGCTGACCTTGCGCGCGCTGAATGCCTGTGACAGTTTGGCCGCGGCGCCTCGTGTGTGCGCTAGCAGCATAATCCCTTCAGTCTGAGCGTCGAGACGGTGCACCAGGAATACTGGCCGGTTTTCATGTTGTTCAACCCAGCGATTGATGGCGCAATGATCACCGAATCGCGAGCCGGAGGAGAGTAGGCCGGTCGGCTTGAACCAGGCGCTCCAGCCGCCTTCATCTGCGAGCTTTTGCGGCTCCGGCGGCGCGGTGTCTATGATCGCCGCGTTGTAATAGATGGCTAGTTCGTCGCCCGCTTTGAGCGAGCTCTTAGCACGCCGCAGTCGACGCTGCTTGCCTGAACGGGTGAGCCAGACCGCACCACGGGTCATTACGGTCTTGATGCGAGTTTTGGACAAACCAGAAGCTTCCGCCAGTAGATTGACAGGGGTTGCGCCGTCCACTTCTACGATGAGTTTCGTTTCCATCACTCGAGTGCGTGTACCCACGGCAACTGGGTCTCGGTGAAAACCTCGAATTTTGGCGTTAGCGCTTCAGGTTCGTCCAGGCTTCCGAGAGTGATGTCGACCACATCTGGATGGACTGAGGTGATACAGGCGATGGGTGTGCCGCACTGATTGCAGAAGTAGCGTTTGCCTTGGTTTGATGACTCAAGGAGCGTGACCTCACCCCGGGTGTAACGGAACTCGGCGTTCGGTACCACGAACCACGTGACGAAGGGCGCGCCGCTGGTGCGACGGCACATCGTGCAGTGACAATTTGCCGTTGGATATTCCGCGTCGCCCACCTCATAGCGGATCGCGCCGCAAAAACAACCGCCTGATCTCATGGGTGCTCCCGGTGCAGCGCGCGTAGCGCCTAGTTAAAGATCACTGATTCGCGATTGAGCAGCCTAGCNGTAATCGACACAAACATCATTGCAAAAATNAATGTCGTAACCGCTGCAAGCACGTAGCCAATGAGCGGTGGATTCTTGCCCCCCATGATGCCTGTCAGGAGCAGATGCTGCGACAAGCCGGGCACGGCGTACATCCAACTCCTCGTCACCATGGGACTGAACATTGTCAGAATGCCGGGCAGGATCGGNAACATGATCAGGAGCCCNANNTANGACTGCGCATCTTTGAAAGATTTGGCGAAGATGCCAAGCAGCATCTGCATGCTTGTCGCGAGGAATGCCAGTGGTAGGGTTGACGCAATCATGCCGATGATCTGAGGAGTGCGGATCGAGTAGGTTAGGCCAATCTTGTGCAGTGGCACTTGATACAACACAATCAAGTTCAGCATCAGCGCCAGCAGCATGCCAAACGCGGCAAACGCGCTTGCGGCAAGCCACTTGCCAAGAATGATCTGGACACCATCAATAGGGTGGATCAGCAAGGATTCGAGGGTCGAGCGCTCCCGTTCCCCGGCTGTAGCATCGACCGCGATGCCCATACCAGCGACAAACGCTGCCATGACTATGTACATCGGCACAAAGTTAAGGGCCTGCGCCGCAATTTGTTGCTTGCTGGCTATCTCGATGTCCGCAACGGTCACAACGCGCATGACCTCCGGGGAAACGCCCCGGGAGATAAGGCGCAGTGCCGCGATGTTCTGGCTGTAGCCATTGATCAGGGCGCGGACACCTCGTACGCTCTGGCGTGCGTCTGCGCGGGAACTGTCGGAGACTAGCTCCACAACCGAGGTATAACCGTCAGCATGCTGCTTCCGGTAGGCGTCCGGGATGATCAGGACAAATTCCTGTTTCTGCTCGCTTACCGCCTTTCGCGCGTCGCCATCAAACTTCTCAAGCCGGACCCCACGCTCGAGCATGTATTGNATNAGGTGCGGGGCATTCTCCACGCCCACGACAGGCACCACCAAGTCGTCGGTGGGCGAGCCCATATTGATCATCACTTTGATGAAGACATAGGCGAGGACCGGCCCAAGGATAGGGAACAGCATGGCTGATGCCACGGCCCTGCGGTCTCGCAGTCCATCGATCGCCTCCTTTCTGAATACCGTTGCTATCGGATGCATGGTCTGTTTCAAGCGAGGTAGGAGCGTTCGACCAGCTTCACGAAGGCTTCTTCCAGGTTGTCGTCCTCGGCCGTCTCACGAATCTGGTCGGTTGTCCCACTTGCGACGACCGTACCCTTGGCGATAATGATGATGTGATCACAGAGTCGCGCTACCTCATGCATCACGTGGCTCGAGAACAGCACATTGACTGAACGCTGGCGCAGTTCTGCGATCAGTTCGCGCACGGTGCGTGTTGTCATGACATCGAGCCCACTGGTGGGTTCATCAAGCAAGACGTTACGGGGCTCGTGCAGCAGCGCGCGGCTTAGGCAGACCTTCATGCGTTCGCCCTGGGAGTACCCTTCAGCGCGCCTGTCGGCAATGTCCTGCATGTCCAACAGGCGAATGAGTTCATCCATCCTCAGTTCGATCTGATCGTCCGAAAGATGCTGTAAGCGTCCGAAATAGCGTAAGTGTTCGCGNGCTGTCATGCGTGAGTACAGCCCNACCCGGTCTGGCAGGATGCCCATGCGGCGTTGCGCTTCGAGNGGCGCATCCGTCACGCTGACACCGTCTATGCTGGCAGCGCCAGTGCTGGGTTTGATCACCCCATAAACGATCCGCAGCGTGGTCGATTTACCTGCGCCGTTTGGACCCAAGAGCCCTGTGACCTGACCATCGCTGGCCTTGAACGAAACGTCGCGTACCGCGGTTACGTCTCCGAAAGTCTTGGATAGGTTTGAAACTTCGATCACGCTCCGGGCTCCGCTGCATTGTGATTAGCGCGAGATTCTGCCGTTCCCTCGTCCGTGGTGACGTTGTAGACCCCGGTAAAGCGCGTGAAGAACGGCGGGCGGCGTAGATCCGCTGCGCATGTTGTGTCCAGCCCGGCCGGGTCCGCGGTCACGAAGAATTCCTTGATGACGCCGGGCATACAGCCGTCGAATACCGCGCCGTGGCCTACACCAGGCACGATCACGTGCTCGGAGTTGCTGAGCGTACGCATGGCCTCGAAGGCGTAGGCCGGGGGTGTGATGGGATCAAGCTTCCCTGATGTCAGTAAAACGGGGACATCAGATTCGACAGCTTCGAAGTAATCTGCAGCGACCGCGCCCTTTGGCCAAAACTCACAGACGGGTGCCAGTGAGTGGTAGATCTCGTTGTCGAACCGGGTACCTGCGTCACCAGCATTGGTGACCAGGGTCATGTCCTCAGCACAGAGCACGGAAGCCGTCATACCTGCGCTCATTGAGGACTCCTCGCTGTAGAACGAAATTCCCAGCGTCACTAGGGCCTGGAAATCCCCGGCGGCCGCCCGGTGGATCGCGAAAGGTACGAGCGAAGACAGCGTCCGGTCGTACAACACGCCACGGAGAATGCGAGTGACCATCAGTTTGTGGAGGACGCCTGCCTCCATTTCGCCCGTTCTCGGGTGGGTGAAAGTAAACTCTGACGGTGGGTTTAGTGATGCCAGCAGCGCGTCGAACTCGGCTTCTAGATCAGGGAACGCGCGGCTGCAGGTTGCGCTGTTGGCACAATCACGCAGTATGCTTTGAAAGGCTAGGCTTGCGTCGACTGCCACGTTCTTCGGAATCACCATGGTCAGCGGCGCGACGCCATCAAGCAAAGCCGAGCGCACGCTTGTTTCATGACGACGCATATAGACGAGTGCCGCGCGCGTGCCATACGAAATTCCAAAGAGGTTGATCTTTTCGAAGCCGAACGTTTCCCGTACCTCATTCAGGTCGTCCATTGCGATGGAGGTTGTATACAACGCAGGGTTGGCATCGAGCTCGGCCAGACAGGAGCGCATCAGTTCCAAGTGTTCGTCCAGCATCTCATCTATGGAGAGTGACATGACATCAAAGTCATTGTCCTCTTCCTCGCAGTCGAGGGCGTTTGAGCTGCCGGTACCGCGTTGATCAACCAGAATGATGTCCCGCTCTTGCCTGATTCCTGCGAGGCGCATCGCGACAAATGGCCCCATTTCGGTAGCGGCCTGCCCAGGTCCGCCCGCTAGAAAGAAGATGGGGTCAGGTTTTGGTAGCCGGTCGTAGGCCGGTATCACCATGACGTTGAGATCGATCTTGCGCCCGATTTGCGCGACGCGGTCTTCGAATACCGTGACCGTTCCACATCGGCTCTCGGTCACGATAGCTGTCGCTTCAACCCGGTCCGGGCGTTCACATGGAGTCAAGAAGTCGTAGTTGGGGGCGTAAACGTGGCTTTCGCGCTCGCAGCCGGTGAGCAGGACGCAAGCGACTAGGAGGGCTATAGGTATGGGCAGTTTGGCTGTAAAGACGATCTGACTAAGGGGCATACACGCTCCGTAGGAACAGCCGGGCTAACCGACGACGAGTTAACCTCAGCATAACGTGTTTGTGAAACTGGTCGAAGGGCAGGTTGTGGCTCTCACCTAATCGTGAGCCTTAGCTGCCTGTCCTGATAGCTATCCTCGTCGACAATCCCCAAGTTCGGAGAATCCAGCGTCTTTGTGGAAGCGCCTGAGGCAGCTTCGCCGCCCAGAAATCCAGTCCTAGTTCTTCTAGCTGTCGTGATTGAAGGCCGTACCCAGAAGGATGTTACCGCGGCCTAAGGCANCACTGCTCCAAATTGCTGAGAGCGNGCNAAAANAAGGCACTNGGNTACGATCCNCCGGCCAGATAGGCGGTGCGCTGNGCGTAAGAATAGAGCTCGTTTNGAAGCAATCAACAAGAAGCACTGGGCCGCTCTCGTCTGTGATGCTTTGTCATAAACCCACGATGCAGCCGTCTTCCACCTAGTGCGCTAGGCGAGTGTGGTTGGCGCGGAAGGAACATAGCGCCCATTTTGGGATGTNTTTGTCCCACGGGGCCACGGGGCAGTAGGGTGAAGCAGGTGGATGAAGTCGTCGCGGCTGTCCGCGTTCAAAAACNCTACGTGTCTACGACTTTCTGACAACGTGTGCGTGTGCGGCTCTATGCGATGCCGAGTTCNTTTCGTGCGTACTGTGTGAGGCGTTTGTAATCAGCCTTGCCGTTGTTTGCCCGGCCAATTGTGTCGATCACGAGAATGCGCTTGGGGCACTTATAACCCGCGAGCGANGCGCGGACGTGCACGCGCATTTCCTTCTCATCGAAGTCACTGCCATTGCTCAATTGCACGATNCCAGTGACCGATTGGCCCCACTTGTCGTCAGGCACGCCGACAACCAGCGCATCTTCCACGTTGCTGTGTGTCTTGAGCGCTTCTTCAACTTCCTCAGGATANACCTTCTCACCTGCGGTGTTGATACAGACGCTGCCCCGACCTAGCAGCTTCAGCGTGCCATCTGCTTCAACCTCGCACCAATCCCCNGGTATGGAGTAGCGTACTCCGTTAATNAGTGGAAAAGTCTTTTCGCTCTTCTCCGGGTCTTTGTANTAGCCAGAAGGGATGCCGCCGGCTTTGGCTACAAACCCCGGGATACCGCTNCCNGGTTGAACTTCCTCATGTTGTTCGGTNAAGACTTTGACGTTGGTGCCAAGGCGGAACTTNGCGACCTTTGCGCCAGCGTCCTTAGTGGTGGTGGAAGAGCCTACNCCCATCGCTTCCGAAGCCCCAAAGGTGTCCAGCAGCACTAGGCCGTCATGGTGTTTCAGGAGNCCGGNTTTGACTTCTGGGCTCCACATTACTCCAGACGAGATCATGTGGCGCAGGCTNGAAATGTCAAACNGGGCCGGTTGCTCNTCGAGCACGCTNAGCAGCGGCTTGCAGAAGGCGTCGCCGACGACCGCCATAACGTTGACCTTGTCCCGCTCCACAATCGNCCAGCATTCCTNAGGGTCAAACCGCGCNGAGTCGGTGGTGACAACCACGCCACCGTTGGTAAGCGCAGTGAGAGAGATGAANAGTCCGGTTCCGTGCATCTGCGGACAGGCAGGGAAGGAGCGCCGCCCGCCACCGCGCTTAGCGACGTTGGTGGCGTGTTCCGCCGCGCTTCCTGGCGGAGTCCTACGATCAGGGGCACTTGAGACACCTTGGCCATTGGCCAACCAATGATTCTGATGCTCCCACATCACTCCTTTTGGCATTCCGGTGGTGCCGCCCGTGTAAAGGAAAATCATGTCGTCACCGGCTCGGGTGATGTCGAGCTCAGTGCCGTCGCCGGTATTAGCCACCGTATCAAAGTCCTCGGCAAAGTCCGGACACTCGGCGCCACCGAGCTGTAGCCACAACTTCACGCCNGGCGCGCGTGGGCGGAGCGACTCAACGTGATGTCTGAACTCCGCATCGTATACGACGACAACCGAGTCGGAGTTGCTGATGATGTAGAGCAGNTCGTCCTCGACATAGCGATAGTTGACGTTGACGTGNGTCAGACGAGCAGCAAAGCAGGCTGACAGCGTCTCCATNTATGCCGAGTGATTTCGTAGGTAGAAGGCGACTTTGTCTCCGCCACGTGCGCCGGCGTCCAGAAACGCACGGGCAAGGTTGTTGCCTCGGCGGAACATATCTCCCCAAGAGGTGACCGAGCCGTTGTGTACCAACGCCGGGGCGTCGTCNGGTAACNCCTTGGAGAGNGCGGCAAAAAGGTCTCCGTAGTTCATNGCTGCTGGCCGTTGGTNGAAGGACCGCCGAGAATAGGCAGCGTGTTCTCGCAAGGCAAGGAGCGGTGGCAGCATGGCCATGGTCCCGAATGTTGTCGTTGCAATCTGGTGAATGGTGCTCAAAGGAGGAATTCGGAGATCTTCGTNCTCGAACGTATTGAANGCGCGTGGTCGANATCAAATTTGCCCGCCCGNAGGGCAGGTCCCTGCTGCTCGATGTCTACCAACTAGTAGGCGGTCCAATCTGCCTTTGTGTTTATGTTTGGTGACGCTTNGCACACGGGCCNCAGATCTACGGTACTTGGTAACTGCGGCGGGCTCTACCNTGCATCCCGCGGGCACGCGGTTGCCGCTTTNAGCTACCGGNTGTCCAAGGTCGCCAGGTTCCCAACGTAGGTTCGGGATGTTCAATCCAAGATCGGATTCCTGCTTACAAATGCGGAATATATNGGTCTCGATCTAAACCGCCTCGCCGAACTCGGACCTTCAGCGGCTAGTTCACTAACGTGGTTGACCCCATCGGCGCCGTTCTTTCTCGTCATCCATGGTGATGCCGACACACTCGTGCNATTTCCTCAAATTGAACTGTTGCACGTGATNATGGCAACACCGACGCGGCNTNNTCTGTCAATCNCTATGGCGACGTTCGCTTTTGCTTGCTGATCGACCGTTCGATCTAAACGAAACTTGTGTNGAGCGAACNGGCCTNTTTTCTGCACCCCGCNCGTTTTTAGGCNACAGGAGGTAATCGNGGCACTTCAGAAGGTTTGCCTCNCCTTGTCCAAAACCGAGGAAGGTCNGCNGTGGGTGTGCCCGGTATTCGAGGCAGGCAACAATGGGGTCTTGCACCATGTATGCAGATGGAACCCCAATGCTGTAATTCTGGGCGGGCACCAAAGGTCTGGCCATCGTGACCTTCGAAGCAGGCTATTTCTTGCCATACTAAACAGGGCATGATCTGTGGAGCTAGCCGCGCGCGGANGANCNTCTCAAATAGGATCAGCTGCGGGCTACTGCGGAGATCAGCTTCGGCTATTTTGTTCTCTGGCAGATGATTAAAGCACTNGACGGCCGACACGACCGTTGGCGNCNCGGGGCAAAAATGGAGTCGCCTTTTTGCAGAGTTGGCGTTGCGNGCCGCACGGGCGGCCCGTTACGCCGCTACGGCGTTCCGGAGCAACTGCTCGTACTCGGCCGAAACCCACGGGCCGCGAAACTCGGTAGGGGAGCGGCCGTCGCTCGAGACGCTTGAGTCGACCAANGGCTGCATGTTGGTAGCNCGATTATGGCAATGCCCCAACCCGTANTAGATCACACTGCCCATACCTACGGTCCGTCTGTAACCCAGCACTCGCGTTTCGCCGTCAGGCCCNACGGAAGTGTCTTCGTCGTAGGCGAAGCCAAACCCTTCGGGAGANGGGTCTTTGGNCATCCGTGTGGTGAGCAATACTTCGACATTCGGATCCTGAACTTCGATCAGGTACATTTCATCCTGTACATCGAATGATTGGGGTAATCCTGCTGTCAGGGCTGAGTTAANAACATTGACCGTAAACGTCGNGAGGGGCGGGTGGTTCAGGAAGAACGCCCCTAGAGCGCGGTGGTGGTCCTGCTTGACCATTTTGCGTCGGTTAGAGCCTTCCACCCGAGCNGCNTTGCCGCCGCTCGTCCCGTGCAGCGCAAGCCAACGACCGCCATTGCTCATCCAGGATTCGACCTCTTCAGCCTGATGAGGGGTCAAAAACGGCCCGGCAACGTAGGTCACGAGCAGTCCGCACTGTGGCAGGTATTTGCCGAGATCCGTAAAGTCATTGCTGACAGTTGTTTGCCAGGCTTCGAGTAAGTCGAGCAGCCGACGGCGGGCGTAGTCCATATCGTGACCAGCGGTGGCACCAGCTGGGTAGCCGCCGCATACGAGGTGGGCTCTGGCCATAGGGATGCTCCTGTATCCGGAATTCAATGGGCAGATGTTACGAGACCGAGCTTTGTCGCGCGAGNCCTACNTGAGGCNGGTCACGGAGAGCGCACCTCCGGTGTTTCGGTTCAGCATGCGACTTACCTCTCAGTTGCCTGTGGCCCAACCCTCATTGGAGAACCCTGCGAACAGCCAGTGGCTCAAGCGGCAGCCGCACGCTTATTGGTCCACCTGGGTAACCACGCAAGCACCAAAAGTTTCAGCATAAATTTCGAGCTTTCCAGNGTGCAGTTTTTGCGGCGATGATGTTGATCGGGTCTCGGAGCTGGTTTCGCTCTAGCAGATCCCTGCTCCAATGGAGTCATTNGACGCTTCGAAGCGAGCATAGACGGNGGCNNAGCTCAGCATAAGTATGCTGCGGGGTGTTACGCNCTACACCAGTTTGGTCAGCTCGTCGTCCACTGCCGNNAGGNANCCGAGAGTCAGATTTTGCNAACCAANAATAAGATCGNACATGNTAGGTATGGATCAGGCGAATCCGTCAGCACTNATAGATCGGTGCCTGGCTGGCNTCTTGCGTTCGATNATTCGCGCCGAAACTTCAATACCAATAACTGNAAGGCTAAGGCTTGTAAAGAGNCGCGGGATTCGACTGCAGCCGCAGCCTGCNNTGAGCGCGGTGCCGCCTTCGGCGAAGTATTCTAGTGCTNGCTTTATGCTCGGCAATGCCGCGTAAGCGGTCAACTCGCTNATCTGACCAACTTTCCACGACTAAGACGCAAGCTAGGCCAACACAATCACAGTCCATCCGNGGTNCCTTGGGGCATGATTAAGTGTTGGAGGCGTCAAAAATGCTCTGTATGGAGTTGCCCAGCATGGCGTCAAACACATCGTCCGTCTGCTGCGCGGTCAGGCCCTCGGTGAGAGCNCGCGAAAAGCTTGCAATCATCCCATTGTTCTTTGCGAGTCGGCCGTTGGCCTGGTCGCGGCTATAGCCGCCGGAGAGTGCTACGACCTTCAACACGTTGGCGTGCTCAATACATGGTTTGTAGTGATTGGCCGCCTCCGGCAGTGTAAGTTTAAGCATGACCTGCGAATCGAGTTGATCCAGCTCGGCGATCAGTCGCTCTAGGAGTATGTCTTCAGCCGAAGCCTTCTGAGGGCAGTTGATGTCGACTTCAGGTTCGATGATCGGTACCAGTCCTTTGGCCAGAATTTGTTTGCCAACTTCGAACTGCTGGGCGGCGTTAGCCGCGATGCCAGAGGCACTGTCATGCTTGATNACCGANCGCATCTTCGTGCCAAAGATGCCCTTGGCGTTGGCTCGATTAAGTAGTGCNTTTAGATCTGGCATGGGCTTCATGAGTTGGACGCCGTCAGCCTCATCAGCTAGNCCTTTGTCTACTTTAAGGATTGGAACAACGTCTTTTTCTTCCCACAGGTANGTGGCTGTGGGCTTGCCGTCGATGTCNCGGTCCATTGTGTTTTCGAACAGGATGGCGGCTAGGATGCGGTCACCTCCAAAGGCGTTACTTGTGACAATTCGCGCACGCATATCATGGATAATCCGGAACATTTCCTCATCGGTGGACCAGGCGTTCTCCGTGATGCCGTACATACCGAGTGCTTTGGGCGTGCTGCCGCCACTTTGGTCGAGTGCTGCGATAAATCCAGGCCTGTTCGAAATCTTGGCTTGCTGCTCGGTCTTGCTCATTGGGTCTCCGGTCAGGTGCTGAGGCAGCCTAGGCTGCGGATGCGATGAAGTTTAGGGGTTGTCCAAGCCCGGTTAAAGCGGTTGGTACTCCAGCATGATGAACANGCTCGGTAGGGCCTCTGCGAACGGACCAGCGAGANTAAGATGGTGCTAGAGCTGGCGCGCCAGGTGAGTGGTGAGATGCACAGCNTCTGCTTCCGACAGTGTCGTAGCGCTTGCNAGCGCNGGCGGGCCTGGCCAGCCGGCATCGATGATTGTGATGTCCTTAAANGACCGTTCACCCTCGTAGCGGGGGAAGACATGATAGTGCACGTTGGGGTCGACCATCATAAGCATCAGGTAGTTGATCTTGGCGTAGCCGGTGAGGTCATGGAGCGTGCGCTCGATGAATGTTATGGCCTCGTGTTGTTCGGCGAATGCGGCCTCAGGCAGAGCGGAAAAAGCGGTTACGTCGGCTTTNGCGCACAGGATGAGGGAACCGAGAGTAACTTGATCGACTCTGAGTTGAATTGTCCAGTGATCGTACTCTCTGACAAGCGTGTTCGGGTANCCGAACCTAGTCATNGTTGCGTTCGCCATTGCGACATGCTCCTTGGGAAATTTAAAGCGTTTTTTGGGGCGTTCACTCTGCAGTTCCAATCTTGTCTCGATTCAACAACTCCCAGTCGATNTGGTAGCCCAGGCCTGGCTCCTTCGGAGCGTGAACAAGGCCGTCTGCATCTACCTCTATATCCTCAATGAGACCAAACTTGTTTGCGCCCGTACATGGGAAGACCTCGTAGAATTCGCAGTTCGGTACCGCCATCGTCACATGCAGATTGGCAACATTGTTCAGGCTGTTGCCGCCGTGGTGGATCTCGCAGTTCATGCTGAACCCCTCGGCCATGTGACAGAGGCGTACGAGCGGTGTGATGCCGCCGGTTATAGCCACATCGCCGCGCAATAGATCGGTTGCGTACTGGGTGATCCAGGGTGCCATGCCGTAATAGCGGCCTGGCGCGTACTCGGTTGACATGATGGGGATGTCGAGTTTTTGGTGAAGCTTTACGTAGTTGTAGATGTCCTCCTCAGCNAAAGGGTCTTCGTACCAATAAAAGCCCATTTCTTCGATGGCGCGTCCAACCGACAGAGCGTCCATATANCGGTAGGCCCACATGGAATCGAGCATCAGCAGCATATCGTCGCCGACTGCTTGGCGCACTGCTTCACAGATGGCTATGTCCGCTTCTGGGTNTCCATGCGGGTGTAGTTTGTGGGCCTTCCAACCCATCTCACAAAACTGTGCAGCCTCCTCAGCATACGCCTCGATGCTTTCGTGCCAAGCTGTAGAAGAGTATGCGGGCACGCTGTCTTTGCAGGTTCCAAGCAGGCGGTGAATAGGCTGGCCGTTTATTTTGCCGTTGATATCCCAAAGGCAGACGTCGATAGCACCGATCACGTAAGTTGAAACGGAGCGGTTCGATTTCCAGAGTTCCCACCAGATTTTGCCAATATCCAGAGGATTCCGGCCCATCAACATCGGTTTGATNAACTCAATCAGNCCTGGCACAAAGTGCTCGGCACCCATCCGGGATGAACCNAGGAANGCGTTNCCGGTAATGCCCTCGTCCGTCTCAACGGAGACAACGCCCAATTGCCGGGTCGCTCCAAACTGCGCGCCNACGCCGGTTCTCCACGGCTCGGTAGTCCAATTGAAAATGTCGACCTTGACGTTGGTGATTTGCATCGCGTGTCTCCTGCGGCGAAGTTGGAGTTGCCAGAGCGCGTCGTAGGCGGCGCATTTGTANGATTCGGACAGCGTAGCGTAGTTGAATACNATATTNAGAGCTCAACCTTGGNNCCATGTCCANCGCGGCCANGCCNGTATGGACAATCGCGCTTGAGCATTTGCCCATCTCTCGAGTGTCTATCAGCTTGTGCATCTNGAGTTTTGCCGATGAATTTGGTGACTCGCTNGACGGCTGCGGTTATCGGCCCTCGGGCGTTGCCGCGATGTAGTACCCGGTCACGTACGAAGTTGATGCCTTTTGGAGGCGAACCGCTGCGCCCTGCAGCGAACAGAAGATGTTTGGCAACGGNTGTGCGAGCCAGTTCGGCGCTGCCGTCAGTTTTCAGGCTTGATTTCGACTACGAACACTNANGCNAAANAGTTTCAGGAAATGCCCGCTCGCGGGACTACGTGATCTTGGGGGGCCAATCTNCAAGGCCCGAGTGTTGGATTTTTTTNAAAGGATGTTCATGAAACCTTTATTTGACCNTAAGGCCAATCAGGTTCAGCTTTGCACACGTTCGGGCTCGCTCTCTGTTAAGCTCGCAAAACCTGACATGGAGTAAAAAATGGCCAGCAATACCGGTCGCGTGAAGTGGTTCGATGAGAAGAAGGGTTTCGGTTTCATCGAAGTAGAAGGCGGTAAGGATATCTTCGTTCATTTCCGCGCAATAACAGGTTCTGGTTTTAAGACACTTGCTGAGGGGCAAGAGGTCGAGTTCGACGTTGAGGATGGCCGGAAAGGACCCCAAGCGGCGAACGTCCAACCTATCTAACGAATTAAGCGCGGTAGAAGAACCGCGCAGGGTCTGAGTCTGGGACCCGCCGACGACGCCTGCGGCACGATGTGAGGAGCAATGTTGTTCCTCGCGCTTGGTAGGTGTGTTGGTGTACTGCGCCTGCCTTAAGTTGATTAACAGCAACTTGCCGGGCGCAACGTTGCTCCGTCAACTAGCTGAGCCCAGGCGAGATGCCCATCCGTTCCGGCTTCCAAGCGTTTAGTGATGTAGCTTAAACCTGTACTAGCAACGCACCATAGTCACGGATGGTGTGGCTGAGGACTCGATTTTGAACCGAGCCTGGTAGGTAATGATATAGGTCTGATTACCTAATTGTGGACCAGCTGTCACAGATACCTCGCTGCCTCAACGGTCGTTGACGTCGAC
This sequence comes from Gammaproteobacteria bacterium, assembly GCA_002714125.1. The sequence continues at coordinate 2,901 of PAWP01000092.1, read as the reverse complement.
CGTATTCAACATCAGGGTCATTACAACGTGTTGCTCATTGCCTGGGATAAAAGGCAAAGAATCGCTGAGTGCGTAGCCAACTGTGACTTTGCCACTCGCCGGGAGGTCAAGTAGTTGGTTCATGTTGCGAACCAGATTCGAAGAGTTGACCGGGCGGATGACAAACCGCCCGCTGCCGGAGTGCGCCGCTAGCTGGTGAGTAGGTTTAGCCGCCACACTCCTGAGTGCTAACACGACACGGCTCGAGCGATTGTCAACCGCGGTATGGTCATTGGCAACCATGAGTGCAAGATCAGCACTGCCTCAAATGCCAGACAGCATGTTGTTAAAGTCGTCGGTGGCGCAGCCGACGAGCAAGCCTGAGCCCGTGAGTTTCCAGCGTTTTTTGCACTGGCAAGCACCCGTTCCCGTGCTTTCTGTTCAGTGACGTCTCCGATGACACCTGTCCTTTCCGGATTCTCGGGTTCAGTTGGATCGATGGCTTGGCGTGTCTCAATAGATTGCTGTGGTTTCTGCGGCGTTAAGGACTGCAGTAGCAGAGATAGATGGAGGGACCAAACGGCGTTTGTTGAGCAGGTACTTAATGTACTTCCTGATCGGCTCTAGCATCCGTGGTTAGGACCGAAAGCACTTTTCGGCAACCGGAAGAACTCGTTACACTTGTGGCTTCCGGAGAGGTGCCAGAGCGGCCGAATGGGCTTGACTCGAAATCAAGTGTGTCCTTGCGGGCACCCAGGGTTCGAATCCCTGCCTCTCCGCCAAATCATGGTTTGCAACCTTCTCCATACGTCTCAACGTATATCCTATATAGCTGTTTTTAATATAATTTTACTGATTATTGGCTCCATGGGCCTCAGGTAGGATACGGGAAGCTCGGCTCAGAGTGGTACAAAAGATGGCACATTTGCTCGGCCCATCATGGGAAACCTAAAAAGTGTCAGACATGTTGGACTCTACGCGGAAGCACGTAGCTGCGAGGGTAAGGGATTAATTTCATCGTCGTGACCCTTCGCGCTATTCGTTATGTTCCGCCTTTTCCAGGTAGCGCCCAGGACTAACAGCCAGCAGGCTTGAGCAGATAATGGCAATGGCTGCAAAAGTCAGGATGCCGACGTAATCCGCACCCAACCCTAGCAGCACAGCTGCGAAAAAAGGCCCGCTCGCAAGACCCAAACTGCTCACAAAAGCACCGATGGAAGCTAGCTGACCTGTGTTGTCCATTTCGGTGATCAGGGACAAGAGATATGGAATGGTTGCACAAAAACAAATCCCAAATGCGATGCTGGCGACGAGATAGGCGACCGCCGATGGGTAGATCAGTAGAAATATAGCCCCGGCGGTCAGCAGGCCGCCTACTAAGGCTGGCAGAACGTAGCCGTAGCGCGTCGACCAGTATGCAGCGCCGAGTGCAGCAAATACTCCGATCCAAAGAGAGGCAGCGCTAGTCCATCCCATGAACGAATCGCTTAGACCAAAAGTCTGGCCATGCTCGAAGATGTATGTGTACGCCGCCATCTCGCCAGCCTGGTAGGCGAAGAGTGCTAGGCCAGCAAGAACCACCGTGGCTAGGGGCGCTCGATAAGTAGACGTTTTAGCTAAAGTTTTTGTCGTCGCTCGTGGCGCTTGATAGTCACTTAGAAAAGGCAGCACGGAAAGGCACACCAACGAAAAGACGATCAGGCAGACCCAAATAGGGTATACCCCATATACGGAAATTAGCGGCGCTAACCACGCTGCCATAATGCCGCCTATGACCATCTGGATCGCTATCATAATTCCGAAGGTGCGGTCAGCGTTGCCGGCGCGGGCAATTACCATCGAGCCGAATCCCATGATGGCGCCACCGGTCAACCCGTGTGCAAATCGGACGGCGGCTAGCATAGTCGGGTGTTCAATCCAGACTGACGCGAAATCTAAACAGGCGATACATGTCGCAAGCAAAATGCAGCTCAGACGCCAGGGCAGGACGCGGACAACGGTTATTACAAGAAGGCCACCAAGGGACGTACCGAACATGTTGGCAGAGAAGACGAATCCTGCTGTCTCTGCAGTGAACTCCGCACTCTGCTCTAGGGCCGAGACAATGAGTGGAGTGGCGTTGGCGTAGATGATTCCACAGGACGGGATCATGCCTAGTGCAAAACGGGCAGCAACGGAATCCGCTTGCAAGCGATACTTCACAACGTTGCCTTCACTTATTGTGTGTTTTTGGAATGGTGACCAAAACCGTCAAATAATTCTCAGACTTCTATGACTACCCACCACCCTACGGATGTCTTGCCTTGGCGGAATGGGGAGGTTCTTAAAGTCATTTGACTCGCTATTTCAATTACTAAATGATACCAATACTTTATCAATAAGTATTATTAGCAATGAAAAAATATTTATACATTGTGTTGTTGTCCTTGGTTGCTCAGATTAGTTGTGCGGAGCACCATGAAATGGGCGAAGTGTTAGGCACCTGGGAGTTTGAACACGTCAGCAATATCTATTCCAAAGACAGTAATGGACAAATCATTATCCAAACTAACTGGAAAGGTAACGTAGAGAACTACGGAGTCGGATTTGGAACTCTGACATTAGGTCCAAATTCCATGGACACCGTTAAGGCTCAGATCCCGTCAACAGCACACTGGCTAGGGCAGGGCTTCTTGCCAGATGGCACTGTTGCGATAGGTGATGGCTACGGAATCCTGGCAACAAAGAAAGGATCGCAGGTGTGGACTACGGACCTGGTCATAGATGTCTCGGATGGAAGCAAAATTAGAAGCATCGGTGAGATGGACCTAGAGACGCTTACCTGGAAGGGTAAGAGTTATCCAGCCGATTAAGCGCCATTTGGGCTACTACACAACGCTTTTGTAACTCATTAGTACCGAGTAAAAAGTTCGCAGATAGCAT
>PAWP01000091.1 GCA_002714125.1 Gammaproteobacteria bacterium | reverse complement strand
TCGATGATAGGCACGAACCATCGCGACACTATGGGCAGCAACGGTGCAATTACCCCAGGCGCATCCTTGTCCACATAACAATTGAACACCGCATGTACCGGCCCGCTGTGGCCGTCGGCGTCAACGCGTTCAGCAAGCAGCTCGGCAGCGTCCGGGTTGTGCGCGACATCGAGAATCAGTGGCGGNGACCCAGNGCGTCGCTCATACCNGCCCGGCATACTGGTCTGACCCGCAACCTCGAGCACTTCCGAAACGCCCGGCAGACGCCTGCTGCACGCTACCGCCTGCAGTGCAGCTACAAAACTGGCGTCCGGTAATGCGCGTGGCGCCAGGCCTGTGANCCGNCGAATCCTNTCGGATTCGGTCCACCATGCGTCCTCTCCTTCACAACCAAAGCTGGAACCTACGCCGAAAAGAGGAGCCCCAAGCTCATCCGCGATTTCNCTAATACAGACAGGTGGGTCCGCGTCCGCCACCACGACCGGCACTCCAGGAACGATGATCCCAGCCTTTTCTGCTCCGATGGTCTCGCGGTCAGAGCCCANCCAGTCGGTATGATCGAGGGCAATNCGGGTGATNACGCTGACATCTCGATCNGCAACGTTCATCGCATCAAACCTCCCTCCAAGCCCGATCTCCAACACGCANGCGTCAAGACTNGCCTCGCNAAAGAGCCAGAGCGCTATNAGTGCACCGTATTCGAACTGGGTAAGTGTGATATCGCCACGGGCATCTTCGACGGCGGCAAACGCAGTGATGACATCCGCATCCGAAGCCTCGGTGCCATTGATCCTAAAGCGCTCGTTGAAACGGCTGAAGTGGGGCGACGTAGTCAGCCCTGTGCGTAACCCTGCCGCGAGCAGCAGAGCTTCAATATATGTGCAGGTTGAACCTTTACCGTTTGTGCCNNCTACCANAAAGACCAATGGCGCAGCCCGGNAAACATCCAATCGTCGGGCCANCTCCGNNACACGATCGAGCGTGAGGTCCCATGCCTCCGGGTGCACTGTCTCTACGTAGGCAAGCCAGTCGCCCAGAGTTGAGGCCTTATCCGGCACCGCGGACGGCTTCCAGAAATGCCTTCATCAGCGGCCGAGATTTTAGGCCACGCTCGNTCTCGACNCCGGANGCCACATCGACGCCATAAGGCCGCACAGCTGTGATCGCTTCGGCGACGTTGTCNGGATCGAGTCCGCCGGCCAGAAATACCGACCTTTNNATCACTCGCGGTACGAGTGACCAGTCAAAACGNTTGCCGGTGCCACCGGCAACCCGGGTTGACGGCGTGTCGACCAGCAGCGCCTCCGCTGAAGGGTAACGCGAGGCTGCCATAACGACTGAATCACNCGNCCGGACGGGTACAGCCTTCCAAAATGGGCAACCAAAGCTGGCATAGAAAGCGTCNCTCTCGNCACCGTGGAACTGCAAAACATCCGGTTTGATCTGGTGGATCAGCGCTTCCACCGCCTCACGCTCTAGGTCTACGCAAAGCACCACTACGCGCGCGCGGTCACGTACACGATCGGCAATTGCACGAGCCAGATCGGGCGATACATACCGAGGACTAGAGGGATGCAAATTGAGTCCAATCGCGTCCACACCTTGGGACACCGCGAACTCGGCATCACNCGCGTCACGCAAACCGCAGATTTTTGAGAACGTCATACGGTGGCATCCATAACGTACGGTAACCGAGGCCCGGCCGGCAGACCAAATCGCGCAGGGTACGCCACATCAATCAGATAAAGACCATCGGGCGAGGCTGTCACCGAGCCCGCCTCACGATCGCGAAGATCGAGCAACTCACGCAGCCAGTTGGTCGGTCGCAATCCGGCGCCGATGTCCATAAGCACACCGGCGACGTTACGCACCATATGCAAAAGGAATGCGTTCGCAGTGAAGTCCAGTACGACAAGATCGCCGTTACGCCAAACACTCGAGCGCATGACATTGCGCCAGGGCGTGGCTGACTGGCATCGAGCGGCACGCAATGAAGTGAAATCCTGCTCTCCCAGCAGTGATTGGGCCGCCATGTGCATGGGACCGGTTGCTAATGGTCGATGTTCCCTTGTTGTGAAGCCNCGCATCAACCCACTGCGAATCGGCACGTTGTGAATCAGGTATCGATATCGGCGCGCGGTCGCACCAAAACGAGCGTGGAAATCAAGGGCCACGCGGTGTGCTGACTGCACAGCAATCCCATCGGGAAGGTGGGCGTTTACACCGTGGACCCAGGCCCGGNNAGGNCGGCNCGCGCTGGTGTCNAAATGCACAACCTGCTTCGTCGCGTGTACACNTGCATCTGTTCTGCCTGCGCAGACTATGCTGACCTCTTCAGCGGCGACCACTGCCAATGCGGTTTCCAGCTTNGCCTGGACCGTAGGAATTTCGTTGGCCTGGCGCTGCCAGCCATGGAAACCAAGGCCGGCATACTCGACGATTAACGCAATCCGTTCAGTCAATTTTCTCGAGCAGTCCGCTGGCTTCCTTAACCTCGGTTTCGCTGCCTCTCTCCATAATCTCGTTCAGCACCNTGCGGGCNCCATCGCTGTCACCCATGTCAATNTACGCNCGGGCCAGATCCAGNTTGTTGTTAGCATCTTCCTCAGCNCCGAGTTCTCTAACCCCGTCTTCATCCAGGTCAAGATCCAGNGCGTCGTCATCTAAATCCAGGTCGAACTCAAGGTTCCCATCCATGTCCAGCTCGAGCTCNTCGNCGAGATCGAGGTCCACAACGACGTCCTCTGTTAANTNGGCATCCAGTTCAACCGGNTCATCGAGGNCAAGCCCAACCTTGTCATCACGCTGCAGCGTGACATCAGCCCTGTCGGGAATACGGGCTTGCAGCTCTCTTGCTTCTTCCAGTTCCGNTTCGGTGGCGATATCTGTAAAGCCTTCAAACAGCAGGTTGAACGCGGTTGCGTCTCCNGTTTGGGTGTAGACATCCATCAGCTTCATCTGCAGATCNGTGCGTTGTGGCTCTGCCTCGATNGCGTTTTNCAGGAACGTAATGGCCTGTGGAAAGCGNCCGTATTCGATGTAGGTCTCAGCTTCGAAAATAACATCCGAGGCCTGCGGAGATACATCATCATCTTCNTCCTCCGGTTCCTCATCTTCTAGCGCAAGTTCCAACTCACTGCTGCCTTGCGAGTTATCTCCAGCCACCAATGGAACCGCGNCCGGTGCGGCTACCTNCGAATCATATGCACTTGCCTCGNGCCGGCGNCGGGCGACGAAGAGCCCAGCAGCGGCAAGAACTACCAGCAGCAGCGNGCNCCCGCCCAGAACAAGCGGNTTCGACAGCAACCAACCGCCCGCCGACGAACCCGNCGCCGTAGGTGGCGCAACACTNGCGCCACCTACGGCGCCGGATTCNATTACNCGTTGCAGCTTNGCCACTTGTGCCTGCAGCAGNGAAAGTCGGTCTTCGTTTTGTTTGACAATTTCTTTGAGAGCCTNGTTCTGAGCCCNAAGATCANCAAGATTGAGATTCAGCTCTGNATTTGNCCTNACNGCCCGATCCAANTCTTCCTTTGCGACATCGAGTTCGTCTTTCAGAGCGNTTGCATCNANACCGTCTGAGCTGCTNNTGCGCGAGGCCTTCCCCGCCAATANCCGNAGCTCACCTTCGCCAACACGCGCGCGGACGTCAGGCCCGGGTCGGGCCCATTCAGTAGTGTCCATCTGATCCAAGCCGCTGCCAGCCCTGTAATCGTCAAATTCGGCATTCTGGTTGCGGACCTGCCGAACCGCCGAGTTGAGACTCATATCCCTGATTTCGGCNACNTCTGGAATCCGGAGCACATGCCCTGCCTTNAGCAGGTTGATGTTGCCATTGATGAACGCGCCCGGGTTCGCACGCTGCAGCGCAAGCATGACCTGNTGCACCGACACCTCGGACCCTGGCTTNACCCTGACCGCGATAGACCAAAGTGTATCGCCAGGTCCNGTGACACCATATTCGTCGCCATNANCCNCGCCGCCCTGACTGGGACCATCGTTNGGTCCCGACGNTGACCACCTGTTCAGCTTGGNCTGCNGGNTTNCTNNAGGCGCCANGAGGTNTNGTGNGCGGCACTGCACGAGGGACCGCCACCGGCAGCGCAATATACTCGCGTAGAGTGCGACCAGTGGGCCACAAAACCTCGACTATGAACTTTAGGTAGGGTTCGATGATCGGGCGCGAACTCGTAACCCGAACGTAAAGCCCATCATCCTTTGTAATGACCAGAAAGCGCAGGTCGAGGAGCTTATNGCCGCGTTCGACGCCAAGGCGATCAAAATCGTCCTGNGAAGCAAGGTTCGGCAGGATCTCATCTGGTGTCAAACCCTGGACGTTTTTAAGGGGAATCTCGGCCTCAAACGCNTGATTAAGCGCAGAGTTCAGATGCAATTCGCCCATTCCTAGTCCAAATGCNGGGCNGCTGACGAGNACCACGACTGTTGCTGNAGCCCACNGCCGGAATCTCCGTATCATCTTTATCCACTCAGCNGACCGCATCACCCGACCACGNTTCCGATNTTGATTNGCCTCAAAGATGAGNTTTTTGCCGCCGTCAAGCTCGGCCGCCTGGGCTGCAAGCACCATGCGCTTGNTTTCCTTCCCATGGTTNCAGCCCCTNCTACCNAGGCCTGTCCCACTTTTCTGCTCCGCCGTATACGNTTGCTGGGCCNGCCCANCGGACCCACCGTAATCANANTCTTCAGTGACCCACCCAGGNACGAAACCAGCCCTCTCAGCTAATCGCGGGGTGAGAAGTAACCTAGAAATGGTCTCTGAGTGGTGCGTAAGTGTCACTTATGGCAGCAGCTTTAGCAACACTTCGGCGATTTGCACGCTGTTGAGAGCCGCACCCTTTCGGACGTTGTCAGAGACGACCCATAAGTTCAGGCCGTTAGGATGGGAAATGTCCTCGCGGATGCGACCAACGAAGACTGAATCAGTCCCAGCGGCATCCGGAACGGGTGCGGGGTAACCAGCATCGGCTTCTTCATCGATCAGGGTCACGCCAGGCGCGGCTTCAAGTAACTCTCGTGACTCCGCGGCGGATAGTGGCGCTCGCGTCTCGATATGGACAGCCTCGGAGTGGCCATAAAATACCGGTATACGAACACACGTGGGATTCACTTCGATGCTATCGTCCTCGAAGATCTTCTTCGTCTCCCAGACCATCTTCATCTCTTCCAGCGTGTAGCCGTTCTCCTGGAAATCGCCAATGTGAGGAATGGCGTTGAACGCAATCTGTTTGGTAAAGACAGTGCCCTCCACAGGCTTTGCATTCAGGATCTGAGCGGTCTGCCCTGCCAACTCGTGTACGCCGCTGGCCCCCGCACCCGACACGGCCTGGTATGTAGCAACGTTGATTCGGGAAATGCCAACTGCGTCCTGGATGGGCTTGAGCGCAACGAGCATCTGAATGGTCGAGCAGTTGGGGTTTGCAATGATGTTGCGGCGCCCATAATCAGCAATCCTGTGCCCGTTTACCTCAGGCACCACGAGTGGAATCTCCGGATCACGCCGAAAGTGTGATGTATTGTCTATCACCACACAGCCTGCCTTCGCGGCCCGAGTTGCGTGTGTGGCAGACACCGACCCACCCGCGGAAAACAATCCGATGCCCGTCTGGCCAAAGTCAAACTTCGCGAGGTCGCTGACAGGCAATTGCTTGTCGCCATATTGGACCTTCTTGCCAACGGAACGGGAACTTGCCAAGGCGAACACCTGCTCCGCCGGGAAGTTTCGTTCTGCAAGGATTTCTAGCATCGCCTCGCCTACTGCGCCAGTTGCTCCGGCTACCGCCACATTAACTTTGTCCATCCATCTACCCTCCGGACGTCTTCACTTGATGTTCCGCACACCGGCTTTCCGACGAGCGTTTGGCTGTCCTGGAGACCTCAGCGCCGCTTTGTTCAACCAGGGTGACAAGGACGGGCGCATCCTAAGACGGGAAACCATAATAACTCAAATTAATTCGAGTAATACGTTACATTCCATATGGTAATATCATATTTTCCTATCGGAACCAGGAATGTGGACATCAACAACCTGCGCGCTTTTAGTGCGGTGAGCGAGTTGGAATCCTTCAGCGCCGCAGCCCAGAGGCTTCACGTCACGCAGCCAGCAATCAGCAAACGTATCGGTCAACTCGAGGCCCAGCTTCGCTCGCCGCTTTTCCTTCGCACAGGTCATGGCGTAAGGCTGACCCAGGCTGGCGTCACCCTGCTGCCACACGCCGGCAGGATTCTTGGAGAAGTCGAGGCAGCAAACAGGGCCATGAACAGTCTGAGCGGAGTTGTGTCAGGCCCGCTGACCATTGTGACTAACCATCACATTGGTGTCTGGAGGCTGCCCGACCTGCTCCGCGATTTCACTGGCGACTACCCAGCGGTACGCCTCGATCTGCGATTCACCGATTCCGAACCCGCTCACCAGCTCGTTCTCGATGGCACTGTAGAGGTGGGGATTGTGACCCTCGCACCCCACCCGGCTGCACGGCTAACCAGCGTGCCACTATGGGATGACGCGCTNNAGGTGGTCGTTAGTGTGGGGCATGAGCTTGCCTCAGCCGACAGTGCCCAACTATCGGATTTGGCNGCTTATCGTGCAATCCTACCCGGCCTGTCCACCTNCACNGGCAGGCTGGTGCGCTCGCGAATGGGTGAACTNGGCCTCACTCTGCAGGATGTGATGACAACAAACTACCTCGAGACNCTCCGAATGATGGCCGCTACAGGCCTAGGCTGGAGTCTGCTGCCGGCAAGCATGATAGGCCCCGATTTACATGTGCTGGCGGTCCCTGAACTCGCTGTCGTCCGTACGCTTGGCCTTATTCATCATCGCCAGCATGTACTCTCCNCTGCGGCGCTGGCATTCATTCAAGCCACCCGTAGCAAGACTACTAGCAACGCAGCAAACCCAGCTAACGCTGGGGCAGATTCAGACCGGGTACGGTGACGTTCACGTCACTGTTCTGCGCCCGATGCCGTAACAGGTGATCCATCACCACCAGCGCCAGCATCGATTCCGCAATGGGCACCGCGCGAATGCCGACGCAGGGATCATGGCGCCCTTTGGTAACCACCTCGGCAGGCTGCCCTGCGGTATCAAGCGACTGGGCTGGCTGCATGATTGAAGACGTCGGTTTGAGAGCAATCTGTGCTTCGAGTGTCTGNCCCGAGGAGATGCCGCCAAGCACGCCACCCGCATTGTTGGACTGAAAGCCATTCGCCGTGAGCTCGTCCCGATGCTGGCTCCCGCGTTGTTCGATCGATGCGAACCCACTGCCTATCTCNACCCCCTTCACCGCATTGATGCTCATCAACGCGGCGGCAATATCAGCATCGAGTTTGCCGAACACCGGCTCGCCAAGCCCTGGTGGAACACCTTCGGCAGTGACAAGCAAGCGCGCACCAACGGAATCTCCATCACGCCGCAATTGATCAATCAATTGCTCCATTTTGGGCACCACCTCCAAATCCGGCGAGAAGAATGCGTTCTCCTCAACNGCNGCCCAATCCCGCAGGCTGACCCGAATCGGGCCCATCTGTATCAGGCAACCTCGGATGACAACCCCCTGCGCCTCAAGGTATTTGCGCGCAATACCACCAGCCGCCACTCGCATGGCAGTTTCCCGGGCGCTGGCCCGGCCGCCACCACGGTAGTCCCTATGGCCATATTTGAGGTGATAGGTCAGATCGGCATGCGCTGGCCGGAACAAGCTCCTTATGGAGGAGTAGTCCCGGGAGCGCTGATCCTCGTTTTCGATCAGCAGGCCAATGGAGGTTCCGGTTGTGACACCTTCAAATACGCCAGAGAGAATTCTTACAGCATCCGCCTCGCGACGCTGGGTCGTGTATTTCGACTGACCAGGCTTGCGCCTATCAAGATCCCGCTGCAGATCGGCTTCATCCAGTTCGAGCCCTGGCGGACAGCCATCCACCACGCAGCCAAGCGCGGGCCCGTGGCTCTCACCAAAGGTTGTTACGCGAAAGGCGCTTCCGAAACTGCTACCAGGCATGTTGTCCTCTTNCTAAGNCCGCTCGCCGGCGNCCGAGGAGTATAACAGCGGGTTATNTGGNTAAACGTGCGCGCCCTCCGGCCAACATCCGCAAGGAGCATCCTTCAGGCACGGCGGGTCNGGGCAAGTTTCNATCAANGAATGCGGGAGGTTGGTCNGCACCCGCCCGAANTTAATTATCGTGTGTTACNAGTGCCAGGACACGCCACNCCTTTACCACTCAGGTCGGAGCCGTTAGGGTGTTNCGCCTTTGACCACTCGCCTNGGAGNCCCGATGGAGTCAGAGTTCCGCAAGATCATAGAGACTATTGGCGAAGACGCGACTCGTCAGGGCCTGCTCGACACCCCCAAGCGTGCAGCCAAAGCCATGTCCTTTTTGACCAAAGGTTACTCGGANACACTCACAGAAGTGGTNAACGAGGCNCTATTCGACAGTGATAGNAATGAAATGGTTGTGGTGCAGGACATTGAGCTTTACTCGCTCTGTGAGCACCACTTGCTNCCTTTTATTGGCAAGTGTCACGTAGCCTACATTCCTACGGGTAAAGTGCTCGGGCTCTCAAAGGTTGCGCGGATTGTCGAGATGTATGCCCGTCGACTGCAGATCCAGGAAAATCTCACNAAGCAGATTGCCGAGGCCATCGGCGATGTCACCAGCGCCAGCGGCGTTTCGGTGATTATCGAAGCCCAACACATGTGCATGATGATGCGTGGGGTCGAAAAACAGAACTCGCTGATGAAGACTTCAGTCATGCTCGGCGTATTCCGGGAAGATCAGAGTACACGCATGGAATTCCTGTCACTGCTTTGAGCAACCTGAAGCGTCTGCGGTCTTTACGCTGAGCACCCTGCAACAGCTACCGCCTTTGTACTTCGTCCTCGCGGCTAGCCTATGCGCTGTATAGCAACGCACGCGATCCCTGCCTTGCGCAGCCGGCTAAGTGCGATCTAATCGAAAGTGATCCCAACATCATCGCAGCCTGCCCGATGCACCGAGAGCCTTGGGGCTAACCCCAGACCCAAGCACTGAGTGACTTGCGCCAACCCTCTGGATCCAGAAAACGGCAATCTTGGGCAGCCGTGGACACAGCGGGCAATCAACTTCTGCAAGGTCGACGGGCGATGTCAGTTACTAAAGCTGCAGCGCCACAAGTTCTACCCGTGTAGCAGGCCTTCCAGACACGGGTGCAAGGGGTCCAATCCCACGTGCGATCAGCCCATTTGCACGAACACCTTCACTGACCAGTCGTCTGCGCACTCGCTCTGCGCGCTGCTGAGTGCCCGCAAGCGCTATCTCAAGTTCAAGCGCGCCCCCACCATGTACCACCACCGCAACCCGCCGGTCTTGATCGGCCGAGAGGTACTCGCGTAAGGCCTCGATCTGGCGGACGCTGTCATCGAAAATCAAACCGCCGTCGGCTAGCAGATTAACAAAGGTAGGGGCTGATGCACCCGCAACCGATACCTGCTCCACATGCACATAAATTTTACGGTTACCACGCTGGCCAACGTACGCTGCAACATAGCGGGGCAGCGGTCCAGTGATCAGTACGATAGAGTAACTCTGAAACTGCTCGGGGCCGTAGAGAATTCGCTCGCCAAACACGGTATTCGCCCAATAGTTACTGCTGCCACAGGTTCGTCCGCTGCAGCTATAAACCGTTTCACCAACCTTACTCAAGCGCGTATCTAGCCAGGTGCGCACAGCATCCACCCGGCGTTCATCCGGAACAAAATATGTCTCCGATCGCACAGTGCCTCTAACAAACTCCTCGCGTTCCGGTGCCAGCGCGTTCCTGACCTTTTTCAAGGGCCCAAGAATCAGCCGCCGCTGCTTTGCCGCAACGTCCGAAGCGGCGCTTACCACCTCCGCCCCAGGGAAGCGTTCGATTGCCGGCCAGGGCGTGTCGGCTAGAGCAGACGAGGTGCTCTGCCCCACCACCATAGCAGCGACAACCAGCAAGCCGCGGCGACATCGCCCAGCATGCAACCCAATTGCCCGCGACCGATAGCGGACATTAACTAGATTTCGGATAACGGTGTCGATCACGGTTGCCTCACCCAACGCAGCTCACAATATCCAGGCATCATGGCCTCTCCACTAACGAGCGCGAGCGCTCCAGGCGACATACGCGGCACAATTGCAGTCAGATCCGCAACTAGCTGGTCAACAAACGGCTGATGGGTCACGAGCAAACCCGTACCAGGAACTTCGACGAGCTTACAATAAACTGCATTAGGCGTGGCTGAGGGTGTCAGTTCCTTCCATGTCTTAATCTCGCACGGACAACGCTCACAGACGATTTCCGCACTCTCCTGGGACCGTCGCAGCGGGCTGGCCGCGATCCACTCAACTCCATCGAGGAAAGCCGAATTAGTTGCGATATCGAGACGCCCCCGCTCGGTGAGAGGTCGTAGATGATCAGGGACGGACATGGCCGCCTCGCCATGGCGCATCAGGTAAAGGCTTCGCATTAGTGGAGATTAGCACTGTGCAATCTACACCGGCGATCGACAAGGGGCTCCGTCGTCACCGTGATCCAGCCACATCCGTTCGATTACCGTGGCAACTATTCCCGTTACTAATACCATCACCCGAACCATGCGACACGCAGCCTAAGCGACGCGGGGCGGCTTACCCTACTTACCCGTCGCGGTCGCGCTCCACGGCAACATTCATTGCGTTCAAGTCAGTACAAAGGCTCCTTGCGGCAGCAGCTAAAATACCTCATAATCCACTATATATTTATATTTCAAATAATTGATTAATATAGTTTTTATAACGATACCAGTCGCTCCAAGGATGGCCCTTTCGGATTGTTTCAATGCGGGACTCGGGTCATCGCTGACCGTAGCGTCTAGCCAGTAATGTCCATGTCCGAAGTAATGACCGGGGAGCAGGGCACCGCTGTTGCTGAGCTCGCGTAGCTAGTGGTCTATACGTTGTCCAATCCGGACAGCATCTCACCGATACCAGCGCTGACCCAGAACCGGGACGAAATTTCTGGCCGGTTAATGGTTAACACGACCGCGCTCTTGAACGAAATCGCCGCGATCCAAATCCAGAAAGAGGAGCCTGTCAACTTCGAGACACTCTGGCTGATCCGGAAAGATGGGCTCGAAGTCATTTACTCAAAAACCGTCGCAAGGCGCTCTCGATCGCCCAGCACGAACGAGAACAAGTTCCCCACCCCATAAATCGAGAAGTCAGAGCCGGTCACCGAGGAATACCTTGTTCAGGTTGAAGCGTTCACGGGAAGCATACAGGTTGAGTTTGAGGGCGAGCACGACCAGCAGCTGCGTTGCAAACTCAAAGCGAAGGTCAATNCTATTGACAAGCAAGTCTTCGTCAATCGACAGAGCGTCAAGGTTATCGAGGAGACCAACGATGAGGTCGCTCTGTAAATCGCAGACGGCAAAGTGAAATGATCAGCGATGGCCTCTAGTCAGCGGGGCGTAAGAATCTACAATTAGCAACCTGCCTNGTCACCAGACCGGCAGCGCCTAGCAGCCGCCTCCTAAGTCCGAGACGAAACAGCACGCAGCCAACGGNTGCGGATTTGCCTCGCGATCTCTCCTTCGCTATGCAGACAACTCAAGCAGAAGCTTATTCAGACGCGCCACATAGGTTGCCGGGTCATCCAACTGCCCACCCTCGGCGAGCGTCGCCTGATCGAACAGCACCCTTGAGAGTTCGTTGAACCGATCGAGGTCCTGCTCCGCATCGAGCCGCTCNACGAGCGGGTGATCCGGGTTGATCTCGAAAATGCGCTTGCCAACCGGCACCTCCTGNCCTGCCGACTCCAGGATCCGCCGCATCTGCATGCCCATNTCATCATTACCGACTACGAGACATGCGGGCGAGTCGGTCAGGCGGTCGGTGNTACGCACGTTTTCCACCTCTTCGCCAAACAGCTCCTTNAGTCGTTCGATCAAGCCATCCCTTTGCGTNACGGCAGAATTTTCGTCATCGTCATCAGNTTTGTCTTCCTCGCTCCCTGAGATCTCCGACAGGTCAAGCTCACCGCGNGCTACATCCTGGAACTGTTTGCCGTCGAATTCCATCAGATGGCCCATCAGCCACTCATCAATCCTGTCGTAAAGCAGAACAACCTCGATGCCCTTCTTGCGGAACACCTCAAGATGCGGTGAATTCCGCGCAGTCTGGAAGTTATCCGCCGCGACATAAAATATNTTGTCCTGCCCCTCAGGCATACGAGATACGTAGTCAGTCAGCGACTGATCCTGNGTGTCTGAATCAGTGTGTGTTGTGGCAAAACGCAGCAGCTTTGCAATCTTCTCCCGATTGGCAAAGTCCTCTGCCGGACCCTCTTTTAACACCTGACCAAACTCGTTCCAGAAGGTTGCATAGTGTTCGGCGTCGTTCTTCGAAAGCTTCTCAAGAGTGTCCAGAACACGCTTTGTTAGCGCAGTTCGCATCGACTCGATAGCAGGATCCTTCTGCAGGATTTCCCGCGACACGTTCAAGGACAGATCGTTGGAGTCAACAACCCCTTTGACAAACCGGAGGTAGAGCGGCAGAAACTGCTCTGCTTCGTCCATGATGAATACGCGCTGAACGTACAGCTTGAGCCCNCGTGGCGCTTCGCGCTGCCATAGATCAAACGGCGCCTTGGAGGGGACGTAGACGAGGCTGGTGTAGTCGAGTTTGCCCTCAACTCGGTTGTGGCTCCAAACCAGAGGATCCTGATAGTCGTGGCTGATGTGTTTGTAAAACGCTTTGTACTCGTCTTCCTCAACCTCACTCCGGGACCGCGTCCACAAGGCCTGAGCTTCATTGACCGTCTCATCTTCGCGTACAGGCGGCTCCTCNCCCTCTTCTGCTGGGGCGGNCGTCTTGCTCATGATCACAGGCACCGCAACGTGGTCCGCGTACTTCTTGACGATACTGCGCAGGCGAAAATCCTCCAGGAACTCGCTTTCGTCTGCTTTGAGGTACAGGGTGACCGANGTACCACGAGCAANNCNCTCTATCGTCTCAACTTCGAAGTCAGCTTCACCAGCTGATTCCCAGCGAACGCCCGCAGCAATATCGTCNCCGGCACGACGAGACTCAACAGTGACACGNTCCGCTACGATGAAGCTCGAATAGAAACCAACGCCGAACTGGCCAATCAGCTGGGCATCTTGGGCCTGATCACCAGTCAGGTTCTCAAGGAACTGCGCAGTCCCGGACTTCGCGATNGTGCCAAGATGAGAAACTGCTTCTTCCCGGNTCATCCCTANGCCGTTGTCGGTGATCGTGATCGTTGCTGCCTCTTTGTCAACATCGANACGTACCCGAAATTCGGCATCGTCACCAAGCAACTCGGGATTGGTCAAGCTTTCGAAACGTAACTTGTCGATCGCGTCTGACGCGTTCGAGACCAGCTCACGCAGGAAAATCTCCTTGTTGGAATACANGGAGTGAATCATCAGGTGTAATAGTTGACGGGCCTCGGACTGGAATCCAAGGGTTTCCCTGGCAGCGTCTAACGACATGGCGGCCTCAGCATTTGGATGTTTTGTATTGGTTGTATCAGCAAGCAGTTGCTCAGTTCTACGTGCGACACATGGGGATTCGCAGAGCGGCTTTCAAGTCCCCTGATGCGGAACAAGCTTTGACGAGCACAGGGCTAGATTCAGCGGAAGCCTTGTCCTTGCCCGAAAGTCTGGATCAGGCGGCAACCTCATCCAGCGCCAAGCNAATCTCTGCAAGACTCTTGACCGTCCGCACGCCGGCCGCTTCGAGGGCCTGAAACTTATCGTCAGCCGTGCCTTTGCCGCCCGCAATGATTGCACCAGCATGGCCCATGCGCTTGCCTGGCGGTGCAGTAACGCCGGCGATGTACCCAACCACTGGCTTGGTTACATTTTCCTTGATGTATGCNGCCGCTTCCTCCTCTGCGTTGCCACCAATCTCACCCACCATAACAATGGCCTCGGTGGCATCGTCTTCCTGGAACAGTTTGAGGATNTCGATGAAGTGACTGCCTGGAATTGGGTCACCTCCGATGCCAACGCAGCTGCTTTGCCCCATGCCGTTGTCCGTCGTTTGTTTCACTGCCTCATAGGTAAGCGTGCCTGAGCGAGATACGATCCCTACCCTACCCGGCAGGTGAATTTCGCCCGGCATAATTCCGATCTTGCACTCACCCGGCGTAATCACACCGGGGCAGTTTGGACCGATCAGGCGGATGCCTCTGCGATCCAANTGATCNTTCACAANCAGCATGTCTAGTGTCGGCACACCTTCCGTGATACAGACGATNAGTTCAATGCCNGCNTCAGCAGCTTCCAGAATGCCATCTTTGGCGAATGGAGCNGGAACATAGATTACCGACGCAGTGGCTCCCGTCGCGTCTACCGCCTCACCAACTGTATTGAACACGGGCCGATCAAGGTGCGACTGCCCGCCCTTGCCAGGCGTCACGCCGCCTACCAATTGGGTGCCGTANGCAATTGCCTGCTCCGAGTGCATCGTCCCCTGCGACCCAGTAAAACCCTGGCAAATGACCTTNGTGGTCTTGTCTACGAGAATGCTCATGATTGCCTCCCGGTTGCCTGGACCGCCTGCTGCACTGCATCAGTGAGGCTGGTGGCGGCAATGATGTCCACGTCGCTTTCAGACAGGGTTTTGACCCCAAGCGGCGCATTGTTACCTTCAAATCGCACNACAACTGGNACGTTCACTCCAACATCCTTGACGGCGCCAATGATCCCCTCTGCGATGATATCGCAGCGCACAATCCCGCCGAAGATGTTGATCAGGACGGCTTTGACGTTCTCGTCCGAGAGAATGATCTTGAAAGCCTCACTGACGGCCTCTTTGGTCGCACCACCGCCCACGTCGAGGAAATTGGCAGGCTCTCCCCCATGCAGCTTGACAAGATCCATNGTGCCCATCGCTAGACCAGCGCCGTTTACCATGCATCCGATGTTGCCATCGAGTGCAACGTAATTGAGCTCAAATTCAGACGCCTGATTTTCACGCTCATCTTCCTGTGAAGGGTCGCGCATAGCTGCAAGCGCCGGCTGCCGANACAATGCGTTGCTNTCGATCGAAATCTTGGCATCAAGGCAATGGACCGATCCTTCACCGTTGATCACTAGNGGATTGATCTCAAGCAATGAAANGTCACGCTCGACAAATATCTTCGCCAATGTGGCAAAGAGACTCGCAAATTGGTTGATCTGTTTACCCTCAAGCCCTAGCTTGAAAGCCAGATCACGACCCTGGAATGGGACACCCCCTAGCGTTGGATCAATTGAGGCCTGTAGTATTTTCTCTGGCGTCTCAGCCGCGACCTTTTCAATCTCTACGCCGCCTTCAGTCGATGTCATAAAGACAATCCGCCGGCTGGAGCGGTCAATCACCGCACCAAGATAAAGCTCGCGCTCAATGTCAGTGCACTCTTCGACGAAAATCTTGGAAACCGGTTGACCGTTCTCGTCCGTCTGAAAAGTCACCAGGTTGGTGCCGATGTGCGTGCTCGCAAAGTCGCGGATTTCGTCCTCACTCGAAACCAGNTTGACGCCCCCTGCCTTGCCGCGACCACCNGCGTGAACCTGAGCCTTTACAACCCAGCGGTCACCGCCAATTTCCTTTGCNGCCGCTACGGCTTCTTCCGCCGTATTAACTGCAATACCTTTGGATACGGGCAGACCATATTCGGAGAAGAGCTGCTTCGCCTGATATTCATGGAGATTCATGTGGAGATGCGTTCCCTAACAAGAGGTCCGTTGTGACAGGCGGACATGCGCGCCTGGTGATTTGTNCGCGACCCGNTCCGGGGCTNGANNCGANGCGAGTATAGCAACACGNGCTCGGCNACGCGGCGCCCACCCCGTGATGNGCGGCTGCAAAACCATCCAACCCTACAGTTGGTGCGCTCGACCAACATCCCAATGCACCAGCTATTTTTTGCGTCTGCGCCGTGGTGCCACGTGAACTGCATGTCCAGCCACNNCAAGCGCAGCTTCATGCAAGGCTTCAGACAAGGTCGGGTGCGCAAACATAGTCAGCCCCAGGTCCTCGGCGCTACTGCCAAATTCCATCGCGATGACCGCCTCGGCAATCAGCTCCGACACGTGCGCCCCGACCATGTGTACCCCAAGCACACGATCGGTCTGTGCGTCGGCAATNACCTTGATAAGCCCGTCTGTNTCATTNGAAGCCATCGCCCTACCCGAAGCGGAAAACGGAAACATACCCACNTTCACCTCTTCNCCCGCAGCTTTGCACTCATGCTCAGANCNACCAATCCAGGCAACCTCAGGGTGTGTGTAGATGACCCCGGGAACGCAGTCGTAGTTGACGACTGGNTTGTGGCCGGCGATCCGCTCGGCCACCATAATCCCTTCCTCCATACCCTTGTGCGCAAGCATTGGGCCNCTAACCGCATCTCCGACCGCATAGANGCCGGGGGCGTCTGTACCNCATACNTCGTCAACAAAAATAAACCCGCGCTCATCGAGGTTGACGCCTGAGTCGGCTGAGAGGAGCCCTTCCGTATAGGGTCGTCGCCCTACCGCAACGATGAGCTTGTCGAAGTCCTCTATGCGTTCGCCGTCGGCATCGGAGTAGCTGACCTCCACCTTGCCGCCCGTTTTGCCACGTCCCTTGCTGACTCTGCTGGCCGTAACGCGGGCACCGAGACGGATGTCCATCCCCTGCTTGCTCAGTTGTTTGTTGGTTTCGCGCGCGATCTGTTTATCGAGCCCAGGCATGAAGTCAGGCAAAGCCTCGAGAACCACAACGTCTGCACCGAGACGGTTCCAGACACTGCCAAGTTCAAGCCCGATGACCCCAGCACCAATTACGCCAAGGCGCTTAGGGACNGAGTCGAAATCCAGTGCGCCAGTTGAATCGACAACAACGTCACCCTCCAGTGGGCAGGGNGGGATCGNAACGGGCACAGAGCCCGTTGCAATGATGATCTGCTCAGCTGTNAGTTGACTANTCGAGCCGTCATGCGCCGTAAAATTCACAACCCGGTTGGCGCCCANGCGNGCGCTACCTTCAAGCGCGGTCACGCCGTTCGACTTNAAAAGTGCCGCCACGCCGCCGGTGAGCTTTTCAACCACCTGATCCTTGCGGGCAATCATGGCCGGCACGTCCACACTGACCTTGCCAGTCTTGATCCCCACCTCTTCGAAATGATCGCGCGCCTCAACAAACTTGTGAGATNCGTCGAGCAGGGCTTTCGAGGGAATACACCCAACGTTTAGGCAGGTCCCACCATAAGCGGGTTTACCAGTCTTGCCAATCCACTTCTCTATGCAGACGGTGTTCAATCCAAGCTGGGCCGCGCGAATGGCTGCGTGGTAGCCCGCCGGCCCTGCGCCGATCACGATGACGTCGTAGGTGTCCATGGTTGAGCTCTCCGTTGTTTACCTTGCTGTTTCCACTGGGTCTCACAGCCTCAAATGTCGAGGAGAATTCGAGCNGGCTCTTCGAGGAAATCTTTGATCGTGACAAGNAACCGCACGGCTTCCTGCCCGTCGATCAGGCGGTGATCGTATGACAGNGCGAGATACATCATTGGTCGNATCTGAACTTCACNATTNACCNCCATAGGNCGCTCCTGGATCTTGTGCATGCCCAAGATCCCCGTCTGGGGCGGATTCAGGATCGGCGTNGACAGCAACGAACCAAACACCCCACCGTTGGAGATAGTGAACGTACCCCCGGTCAACTCGTCAATCGAGAGTTTGTTGTCGCGGGCCTTGACGCCGAATTCGTGAATCTGATCTTCGATCTCNGCAAGATTGAGGCTATCCACTTCACGCAGCACCGGAACCACCAACCCNCGTGGCGAAGATACCGCGATTCCGATGTCCTGGTAGCCGTGATACACAATGTCATTNTCGTCAATAGACGCGTTGACACCGGGAAAACGCTTCAACGCCTCGACACTGGCTCGAACGAAGAATGACATGAAGCCAA
>PAWP01000090.1 GCA_002714125.1 Gammaproteobacteria bacterium | reverse complement strand
GCGCATGGCCGGTACGCTGAAGCGTGGAGTCCTGCGACGATCCTCAACATGGCAAAATGATACGCAATGTCACTCCGAAGTCTGTAATTCATGAGCCGTTTCTTTCCAGAGCCTGATCTGGCATTTGTGTCGACCACACATCCCCAGGCTAAGCACGACACCGAGTCCGTAATCGTTGTACGTAAGGCCGAGATACTTGACCGCAGGGATGATGCCGGGAACTGGCAACCATTGAATGGCAATGAGAGGCAGTCCCTCGGTGATGCCGCCGGGGCCGAACATTACCTCGGTGAATTAAATGGTGTTGGCTGGTATGCCCTTGAGGTAGCGGGAGATTGCCCGCTCAGTTTCGTCAATCTGCACACCATTGGCACGGAGCTGACGCCGCACGAATTCAACCTGGTCGGACGAGCCCTGCAGATTGTGGACTGGAGTAGAAGTAACCGATTTTGTGGGCGTTGCGGTACAGCTATGCGGCAGCATCCACGTGACAGGGCCATGGTCTGCCCTGCCTGTCGCGTTACTAACTATCCCCGCTTGTCACCCTCGATCATCACGCTGGTGCACCGGGAGGATGAGGTGCTTCTTGCCAGGAACCAGCGCTTCCCTGAGGGCATGTACAGCACCTTGGCCGGTTTCGTTGAGCCTGGTGAGTCTATCGAAACGACGGTTCGTCGTGAGGTAAGGGAAGAAGTAGGCGTGGATGTTAGGGACCTGCGCTATCTGGGCAGTCAACCGTGGCCGTTTCCCAATTCGTTGATGCTTGGGTTCCACGCTGAGTATGCCGGCGGTAACATTGTGTTGCAGGAAGAAGAGATTGCAGATGCACGCTGGTTTCCGGTGGACGAGCTGCCCGACATACCCGGGAGCATTGCGATATCCCGTTGGCTTATAGATGCCTGGCTCGAGGCACGCGGGGTGATCTGAGGGTTGCCGGGACCCAGGTCACGGTCATGACACAAGCCCTGTGATAAGCTCCGTTGGCTACTTCGCCGGCAGTTGCTTGCCCTGTTTATGCTCGAATTTTTTTACGAATATGGCCTCTTTCTGGCCAAGACACTCACCATCGTTTTCTCGGTTCTGGTGGTTGTCGGCCTGATTCTGTCGATGCAGCAGCGAGGTCGTCGGGATGACTCGGGCCATCTAGAAGTCACCAACCTGAACGAACGATTGCAACGTTCGACGGACATTCTCAAGCAAGCGATCCTATCCCCACAAGCCCTCAAGCTCGAGCAGAAAGCAAAGAAAAAAATCGACAAGGAAACCGCGAAGGCTGAGAAAAAGGCGCATGTCGCTGGTGATGAAAACCAACGCGCGCGCCTATTTGTGCTGGATTTTGTCGGTGACCTGCAGGCCAGCGCCGTAGCTGCTCTGCGCGAAGAGGTAACGGCGGTTCTTGAAGTGGCTACTGCCGAGGATGAAATGTTGATTCGGCTCGAAAGCCCGGGCGGCCTTGTGCATAGTTATGGGCTCGCCGCTTCACAACTCCGCCGCGTCAGGGACCGGGGCGTTCGCCTTACGGTCGCCGTGGATAACGTAGCTGCGAGTGGTGGCTATATGATGGCATGTATCGCCGATCGCATTGTGGCTGCACCCTTTGCTGTGCTTGGGTCAATCGGTGTTGCCGCTCAGGTGACGAACGTGCACAACCTGCTGAAGAAGAACGATGTCGAGGTAGACGTACTGACGGCTGGTGATTACAAGCGCACGCTTACAACTTTTGGTGAGAACACGGAAGCAGGACGTGCCAAATTTGTCGAGGAACTTGAGGACGTGCATACCCTCTTTAAGGACTTTGTGGCAGAGAATCGTGCCGATCTTGCGGTAGATGAGGTGAGCACGGGAGAAGCTTGGTACGGCACCCGGGCGCTCGAGCGGAACTTGGTTGATGAACTACAGACAAGCGACGAATTCATCGTTGGGCGCTGTGCGGATTACGATGTCTTCAGCGTGCGCTTCATAGAAAATAAGACGCGGGTCGATAAATTGCTTGATCAATTTGCTGCCGGTATTAGGATTGCAGCCGGTGCTATGGGATCTGTACCGCGCCTGTTGTTTCGCAATCCTACAAGAGGTGTTCAATGACAGATTTTCAGGCTTTCTGGGTCGAAAAAGATGATGACGGGGTTCATCATAGGGTCATTACGCGCAGTACTGACGATCTCCCGGCGGGAGAAGTTCTGGTAAAGGTTCAGTATTCATCTCTGAACTACAAAGATGCTATGTCTGCCAAGGGCCTGCCAGGTGTCACGCGTAACTATCCGCATACCCCGGGCATAGACGCTGCGGGTACCGTGGCCGAGTCTAAAGCGGACGGCATTTCCGAGGGCGATGAAGTCATTGTGATTGGCTATGACCTTGGGATGAACACCGCCGGAGGGTTCGGTGAGTACATACGTGTACCTGCCGGATGGGTGACGGCCCTGCCAGCGGGACTTTCTGTTCGTGAATCGATGGTGCTTGGAACGGCTGGATTTACTGCGGCACTCTGTGTCCGCAAACTCGAGCGCATGGGAGCAAAACCCGAAGATGGTCCCGTCATCGTGACAGGTGCAACTGGCGGTGTGGGTTCTGTTGCAGTCTCGCTGCTCGCCAAGGCTGGCTATGAGGTACATGCGAGCACAGGCAAAAAAGAGAAGGGCGAATATCTAAAGACGCTTGGCGCTTCTGTGGTTTCTGGTCGCGACGAACTNTCGGAAGAGAACAGGCGTCCTCTTCTGAACGAAGATTATGCCCACGGGGTGGACACTGTTGGTGGGGAAATCCTTACTAACGTTATCAAGCGTCTCAAGTATGGTGGTAGCGTTGCGATCTGTGGTTTGGTAGCAGCGCCGACCTTCACTGGAGCGGTGTTTCCGTTCATTCTGCGCGGCGTGAATGTCCTTGGTGTTGACTCGGTNGAGTTGCCTATTGCCGAAAAGAACGAAGCTTGGACCCAGCTTGCTTCCGAATGGAAGCTCGACAACCTTGGCGTGATGGATACCGAGATNGGATTGAGCGGAATTTCTGCCGCGGTGGATTCGATTTTNGCGGGTCAGGTTACGGGTCGTACCCTGGTGGTGCACAGCGCCTGACTCGCAGTTCCCCGCTTGCAGTAACTNCAATGGGACTCGGCTAGTCACGGCGCAGCGCATCAGATACCGCGATGGGTGTCGGATATCGAAAGACCACGATATAGGACGAGACNAGGAAGGTGATGATTGCGGTNGCCTGCACCAGGTGTGANGCGTCATCTCCCATCAGACCGTTGGCGCTGGCGATAAAGGCAATCAGTAGCGAAAACTCGCTGATCTGACCCAGCCGGAAGCCAACTTCCCAGCCNATNTCAGGNGCCTCACNGNTCTGCGACAGCANCATGCGGAANATGGCNGGTTTGGCAGCCAAGACGACGCCGGCTAATACGATGGCCGGGACGATGATTTCGGCGAGCAACCCGAGGTTGAAGCCTGCACCCAGCGAGAAAAAGAACAANACCAGGAAGAAGTCNCGTAACGGTTTCAANTTGGCTGCTATGTACAACGNAATGGGGCTCGTTGCTATAGAAACCCCGGCGACGAATGCACCGATTTCAAGCGACAGGCCGCCGAGGTTCGCGAGCTGAGCAAGTCCTAGGCACCAGCCGATAGGTACCAGAAATATGTACTCGTGGATGGCGTCGAATTTTTCGAGTAGGCGTAGCAGAACAAAGCGCACAAAAGCCCATGCAAATGCAATCAGCAATGGCAGGGCGAGTATCACGTGGACGAACTTCATCCCTCCAGAGAGGTCGAGCAGCCCACCGGTCAGTACCAGTAGAACGAGGATTGCAATCAGATCCTGAATGAGGAGCAGGGCAACAACTAACTCACCCGTGCGTCTGTGATGCAAGACGGTAGTGGGCAGCAACTTGATACCGATGATGGTGCTCGAAAACATCATCGCGATGCCGATCAATGCACACTCCGTAGTGCTGTAGCCAAACAGCCAGGCCACGGCGAACCCCAGCAGAAAGAAGGCCCCGGAGCTCCCCAGACCAACGAGCAGCGCGCTCTTGAGCATATTGGCAAGCTTGCCGGGCTGCATGTCGAGGCCAAGTAGGAACAACAGGAAGATGATGCCGATCTGAGAGATGCTGCTGATCAGCGAAGGGTCAGAGATCAGCGAAGTGCCTGATGGCCCAAGGATCACGCCGATTGCGACGTATGCAACAATGATAGGTTGACGTGTATACAGCGCCAGCGTCGCCATCACCGCGGCGGATGTGAAGATCAGGAAGAACGAGAATACAAGCGGATCGCCATGCATTTGTATGGGCCTATGTTCACACTCTCTAGGTCTGTGCCAGGGCGCTTGTGACGCCTGGGGCACTGGCGTCACGCCTTCTGCCGGTCACTGAGAGCGGATGCTTATCGAACCAATTTGCCGGGTTTCGGCCAGGTCGTCAGCGCAGTTCACTGACACATAGCGGCGCTGCCCTAAGCAGTTGGACCATCCTAGTTGCGGACCGGGTCAGTCTGTCAGCGCAATCGGAACAACGGATTGGGTTGTCGCGTAGAACTCTGGTAGTTGTGCGAAAACAGCTTCAGCCCTTCGAGGGCACCGGCAAGGTCTGCATCTTCTTGGAAGGCGAAACTGTTGATGCCGCATTGGACCATCTGCTCCATCTGGTCCCGACGTACATCGCCAATTGCCCGAACCTCGCCCTCGAAGCCGAAGCGAGTTCGCAGCGTGCTCGCGTGGGACAGCCCGCGTCCGTCAGTGAACGCGGGAAAGTCAACAGCAACTACTGTCAGGGTACTGATCACTTCGGCGAGTTCCAGTGAATCGTCCTCCGCCGCAATCCACACGCCCACGTCGGATCGCGCTTGGAGAGATTCGGAAGCGGTGTAGTTGGCCATCGGCAGCAGGAGATGACTGCCTGCACTGCTCTCTTCCAACTGTGCGACCCGCCATGGCGAGTCGACCAAAGCACCATCTAGGATGATCTGCGTCATTTCGGATACACCGCTTCTTTAAATGGTTGAATCCCTATACGACGATAGGTATCGATGAAACGTTCACCTTCGTCGCGATTGGTGCGAAACGTGTCGACCAGACTCGAGATCACGTCCGGCACGTCAGCACGTGCAAATGATGGTCCTAGGATCTGTGCGAGGGATGCATCTTCATGCCCTGAGCCACCAACCGAGACCTGGTAGTACTCCTNCCCCTTTTTATCAACNCCGAGNACGCCGATGTTCCCGACGTGATGATGACCACAGGCGTTCATGCAACCCGAGATGTTGAGGTCGAGCTCACCAAGATCTTCAAGTTCGTCAAANTCGTCGAATCGACGTTGAATAGCATCCGCTACGGGTATGGACTTCGCATTCGCGAGCGAGCAGTAGTCGCCGCCGGGACAGCAGATCATGTCAGTCAACAGGCCGAGGTTCGGGCTCGCCAGATGGTTGGCCCGGATTGCCTGCCACAGCTCATACAGGTCCTGTTTCTTCACATCGGCAAGCGTCAGATTCTGCTCGTGTGTGACACGGACTTCCCCATAGCNGAACTGGTCTGCGAGATCCGCGACAAATTCCAACTGTTTGTCCGTCACGTCACCTGGCGCGATACCGGTTTGTTTCAGCGCTAGCGTCACAATGGCGTAACCAGGTTGTTGGTGNGCCTTTGCGTTGTGACGCAGCCAGCGCTCGAACTGCCCGTCTGATGCGACTACCGGTGGATCGTCCGACAGTCCNGTCTCATAGGCAGGGNGAGTAAAGAACCCGCNGGTACGCTCAATCTCCGCTTCGGTCAGCGTCGATGGACCGTCTTTGACGTGTTCCCACTCTTCTTCGACTTTTTGCGCAAANACTTGGGGAGTTAGGGCTCGTACGAGTATCTTGATCCGCGCTTTGTACTTGTTGTCTCTGCGCCCAAGCCGGTTGTACACCCGCAGAATAGCTTCGAGGTAGGTGAGCAGGTGTCGCTGCGGNAGGAAGTCCCGGATCAGGGATGCAACAACAGGGGTGCGTCCAAGCCCCCCGCCGGCCAGCACCTTGAAGCCGCGCTCACCNTCACGCTCGACAATCTGCAGGCCAATGTCNTGTACCTGGATTGCNGCNCGATCACTGCCCGAACCTGATACNGCGATCTTGAACTTGCGCGGCAGCCANTTGAATTCAGGGTGGATGGTTGACCATTGACGCAAGATNTCGGCCCAGGGGCGGGCATCTTCGATCTCATCAGCCGCGACGCCGGCGTACTGATCCGAGGTAATGTTGCGAATGCAGCTGCCGCTGGTCTGGATGCAATGCATCTCAACCTTTGCCAATTCTTCCAANATGTCCGGCACTTCCTCNAGCAGNGGCCAGTTCAGCTGCAGGTTCTGCCGGGTGGTGAAGTGAACATAGCCCTTGTCGAAATCGCGTGCGATTCGGGCAAGCGTCCGCAGTTGCGTAGAGGACAGCATGCCGTACGGCACTGCAATCCGCAGCATGGGCGCCAGGCGCTGAACATACAGGCCATTGCGCAGTCGCAACTGCTGGAACTCTTCGGCAGGAATCTCTCCAGCCAGAAAGCGCTCTGTTTGGTCGCGGTATTGCTCGACGCGTTCATCGACAATGGTTTGGTCGTATTCGTCGTACTTGTACATGGGTCATCCACTCAAGAGCCGAACTGGCCATGGGTTTGTTTTGATTCGGTAATTGCCTCGCACACAGGTCAACATCCGCGACTGCCTTTTTTGCCCGACCGGCGCGGACGTCATCGGCATCTCCTTTGGACCGGGATCTGCGGTTGCGCCCGAACACCCGTCAAGAGCGTCGCGAAGGAGGCTATTATGCAAAAAACGCGCTCCCGCGTCGCGACTACCCGCAGCTGATGCGTCATAATCAACTGCATGTTGGATTAGGATCAGATGTGCCAATGAGTGACAATGAGATCGCAGAACGGGTCGAGTTGACGGAAGCGCAGCAAGACACGCGTGCCGACACGTTAGCCTGCATTGCCCTTATCGTGATTGTGCTGATGGCAATCGCCTACTATGGCTCCTGATGCCAGCGCCACTTGCCAAGCTAGTTCCCGGCGGTCAGTCCGGGTTGAAATTCAGGTTGGGCCCCAGCCAACGTTCCGCCTCCCTCTGGGTTATGCCTTTGCGGGCGGCATAAGACGCGACCTGATCTTTGCCGATCTTACCGAGCCCGAAGTACTTTGCCTCCGGATGGGCAAAGTAAAAGCCGCTNACTGACGCCGCGGGTGTCATTGCANACGATTCNGTCAGTGCGACGCCGATGCTTTCAGTGGCGTTCAGCAGCTCGAACAACGTACGTTTTTCAGTGTGATCTGGGCAGGCGGGGTAACCCGGGGCAGGGCGTATGCCGGCGTAGCCCTCCTTAATGAGCTCGGCATTGCTAAGNAATTCCTCTGGCGCATACCCCCACAGCTCCTNGCGNACGCGTTCATGCATGTACTCGGCAAAGGCTTCNGCCAGTCGATCTGCCAACGCCTTGGTCATGATGGCGTTGTAGTCGTCTTGCTCGGCATCGAAACTTTGCGCCAATGCCTCCGCACCCANCCCNGAAGTGACGACGAAGCCGCCAACATAGTCCACACCCGCTGAGGCCGGNGCANCAAAGTCCGACAGNCAGAAATTGGGTGCGTTGTTTGGCTTGTCCATCTGCTGGCGCAGGTGGTNCAGGCGCGTNAGTTCCGTACTCCGGGCCTCGTCCGTGTACAGCACGATGTCATCATCCTGCTGATTCGCTGGCCAAAAGCCAATNACGGCACTTGCCTGTAGCAACTGTTCGGTCTCGATNCGCCGCAGCAACTGCTGCGCGTCCTCAAACAAACTGCGCNCGGCTTCGCCGACGACGTCATCGTCCAAAATGCGTGGGTANTTGCCGGCAAGATTCCANGCGACGAAAAACGGGGTCCAGTCAATGTAGCTCGCCAGCGTTGTTATGGGTGTGGACTCAAACACGCGGGTGCCGAGGAACGATGGCACCACCCGCTCAACCTGTGCCTCGGGCTCGAAGCGGTTGCGGGCTGCGTCGTCGTAGGCCAGCGTTGCAGTCTTGGCGCTGCGGTTGGCATTGCGTTCNCGAATCAATTCGTANTCGGCCGCCACCTCCTTGCAGTAGCCTGGCTTTTGGGTAGGCGACAACAGTTTTGTCGCGACGCCCACGGCCTTCGAGGCGTCCGGTACATACACCGTTGCATCGTGGNTGAAACAGGGCGCNACCTTGACTGAAGTGTGTGCTTTTGANGTGGTGGCACCGCCGATCAGCAGAGGCTTTTCAATGCCGCGGCGCTGCATTTCGCTGGCGACGTGNACCATTTCGTCCAGAGANGGGGTGATGAGCCCTGAGAGACCAATGATGTCGGCGTTCTCTTCAAGCGCTGCANTCAGGATCTTTTCTGCCGGTACCATGACGCCCAGATCAATCACGTCGTAGTTGTTGCACTGGAGGACCACACCTACGATGTTTTTGCCTATGTCGTGTACGTCGCCTTTGACGGTTGCCATCACAATCTTGCCTTTGCTCTGGCTGACACCGTCCTTCTCCGCCTCGATGAATGGCACAAGGTGGGCTACCGCCTGTTTCATCACGCGTGCACTTTTCACTACCTGCGGCAGGAACATCTTGCCTGCGCCAAATAGTTCGCCAACTTCGTTCATACCATCCATTAACGGGCCTTCGATGACCTGGATGGGCCGCGCGGCAGCCAGCCGGGCCTCTTCTGTATCTTCAACGATGTGCGAGGTGATGCCCTTGACGAGGGCATGGGCCAGGCGTTCGCCCACCGGACCTTCGCGCCAGGCCAGGTCTTCCTCGTGAACCTCGCCTTTCTTGCGCGTGAAGCGCTGGGCAACGTCGAGCAGACGTTCGGTGGCGTCGGAGGACCGGTTAAGAACGACGTCCTCTACCACATCCCGAAGTTCTCTAGGGATCTCTTCATAGATGGCCAACTGGCCGGCATTGACGATGCCCATCGTCAGTCCGGCACGTATAGCGTGGTAGAGGAACACTGCGTGAATCGCCTCTCTTACGAGGTCATTGCCCCGGAAGGAGAACGACACATTGCTGATACCTCCGGAAATCATTGCGTGCGGGAGGTTGGTACGGATGTGCTCACAGGCACTGATGAAGTCGGTGGCGTAGCTGTTGTGCTCCTCGATCCCGGTCGCGACGGCGAAGACGTTGGGGTCGAAAATGATGTCCTCAGGTGGGAAGTCCAGTTGGTTGACCAGAATGTCATAGGTACGGTTGCAGATTTCGCTCTTGCGCTCGAATGAATCAGCTTGGCCCTGTTCATCAAATGCCATGACTACTACGGCGGCGCCATGTTTGCGGCAGAGACGGGCCTGCTCTCGGAACTCGTCCTCGCCACCCTTGAGACTGATGGAGTTCACAACGCTTTTGCCCTGCAGACATTTGAGTCCGGCTTCAATGACCTCCCACTTACTTGAGTCGACCATCACCGGAACGCGGCAGATTTCGGGTTCGGAGCTGATCAGGTTTAGGAAGCGGACCATGGCCGCCTCGGAGTCGAGCATGCCCTCGTCCATGTTGACGTCGATGATCTGAGCCCCGTTACGAACCTGTCCCGCGGCGACTTCAAGAGCGGTCTCGTAGTCTTCGTCGCGGATCAGGCGGGCAAATCGGGCGGAGCCTGTGATGTTGGTCCGCTCGCCCACGTTCACAAACAATGAACCATCATCAATTGAAAGCGGTTCCAGCCCTGAGAGCGTGCAACGTTTTCGAAGGGTTGGCCGTTGGCGCGGTGCGTGTTGGCGGGTGAGTTCCTTAAACGCAGTGATGTGTTCGGGAGTGGTGCCGCAGCAACCGCCCACAATGTTTACCAGACCGCTTTCCATGTAGTCGCCGATCGCAGCGGTCATGGCGTCCACGGTTTCGTCGTATTCGCCAAACTCGTTGGGTAGGCCTCGATTGGGGTAGGCCGAGACAAAGGCGGGTGAGAGTTGGCCAATCTCCTCAACGTATTGACGCAGATCGTCTGCGCCGAGGGCGCAGTTGAAGCCAATGGAGAGTGGCCGGGCATGTGCCATTGAGGCCACAAAAGCGCCGGTGGTCTGCCCCGAAAGCAATCGCCCGCTCGCGTCTGTGATAGTGCCGGAAATCATGATCGGCAGCGTCTTGCCGGTTTCTTCGAACGCGGACAGTGCGGCGAATATTGCGGCCTTGGCGTTCAGGACGTCGAAAATCGTCTCGATCAGTAGGACATCGACGCCGCCGTCCGTCAATGCGCGGATACCTTCCCGATAATCTTCGACGAGATCGTCAAATGTGACAGCACGCATACCCGGGTCGTTGACGTCTGGCGAGATACTCGCGGCGCGGGTGGTTGGTCCAAGTGCGCCCGCAACGAAACGCGGTGTGTCTGGGGTCTCTGTGCTGACTTCATCCGCGGCTGAACGCGCTATACGGGCCGCTTCGAGATTCATGTCGTATATATGATCCTCCAGGCCATAGTCCGCCTGAGAGATACGGTTTGCGGTGAAGGTGTTGGTCTCGATGATGTCGGCGCCCGCGCGCAGATATTCGAGGTGGATGTCTCGAATCGCCTGTGGCTGAGTCAGTGAGAGCAGGTCGGAATTACCCGCGAGGTCCTGCGGATGATCGCGAAAGCTCTCACCGCGAAACTGGTCTTCGTCTAGGCCCAGATCCTGGATCATTGTGCCCATGGCTCCGTCCATGACCAGGATTTGCTCTTCAAGCAGCGTGGCCAGATTGCTCATCAGCGTTACGTCTCTGTGACTTTGAGAACATATTCTAGGGGGCCCTGAGCCCCAGACTATTGAATAATCCGGTTTTGCTGTATGAAAGCGATTCATTCTGATTGGCACGGGGGCAGTTACGTGAGCTCCCGGGTGGAGTAAAGTCCAACTATCTGAGAGGAGACAGTCATGTCCGATAATGAATCCCTGCCGGCAACCAGCGAAGCAATGATCTGCATCACGGAGTCCGCCCAGGGGTATCTCCGAGAACTACTCAACAAGCAGGAAGACGATAACGTCGGGATCAGGATCTTCATCACAGACCCCGGCACCCCTTCCGCCGANACGTGCATCGCCTATTGCCGACCTGGCGAAGAGCAGGATGACGATATGCGCGTAGAATACGACGGCTTCAACGGGTGGATCGAGGCACGAAGCTTGCCTTTCCTCGACGAGGCCCTCGTCGATTACGCTAAGGATCGGATGGGTGGTCAACTCACCATCAAGGCACCGAACTCCAAGGTACCCAAGGTTTCAGCGGACAGCCCGCTGGAAGATCAGATCAACTATGTGCTCCACAGTCAGGTAAATCCTTCTCTGGCTGCGCACGGTGGTATGGTGTCATTGGTCGAGATCGTTGAGGATGATGTTGCGGTCCTGCAGTTTGGCGGCGGCTGTCAAGGCTGCGGGATGGTCGACACCACTCTCAAGGATGGCGTGGAAAAGACCTTACTGGAGCAGTTGCCACAGCTGTCTGCGGTACGNGATGTGACCGACCATAGCAACAAGGAAAACGCCTACTTTTAGGTCACCTAAAGGCGGACATAGGGTCAGGNCGGGGATGCATCCATCNTGCGGGTGCTGCTGNCATNGTCGCCAGCGCAGGGTGGGGTCGCGAAGCCAGGAAGGCCTCGCTCATCGCCGCGCACCATGGAGCGTTATAAGCGTAGTTGAATCCACTTTGCTTGGCTCAAATCCCGCTCCGTGACTCGTGACCCGTGACCCGTGACCCGTGACCAGCAAACTGCNCAGATGCAGTCACGAAGTCTTGAAAATCAAGCGGTCTTGTCCACCTNTAGGGTCGCTGGNAGCTCTCGGTTCTCAAGNTGGGGCCGCACNGTTTCAGCCAGGTCGCGGATCATTCTCTCGGTCGTCTCCCAGTCGATGCAGGCGTCCGTCACTGACACACCGTGTTTNAGCNGGGAAAGGTCGTCTGGAATCGACTGGTTACCCCAACCCAGGTTGCTCTCTACCATCAGCCCGATAATCGAGCCATTACCGTCGGCAATCTGGTTCCCGACGTTCTTCATTACAAGTGGCTGCAGTGCCGGGTCCTTGTTGGAGTTCGCGTGACTGCAGTCGATCATGACATTCGGGGTGATACTGTTCTTCAGAAGTTCCTGTTCACATACCGACACCGACACCGAGTCGTAGTTGGTTTTGCCCCCACCGCCGCGCAGCACTATGTGTGCATGGGCATTACCCTGGGTGTGAATGACCGCAACCTGCCCTTGATGGTTGATTCCGAGAAAACGGTGGGGGGCTGATACGGATTGCAGTGCGTTNATCGCAACTTCCAGACCGCCGTCAGTGNCATTCTTGAATNCGACCGCGGAGGAAAGGCCGCTNGCCATTTCACGGTGCGTCTGCGACTCGGTGGTGCGGGCGCCAATGGCACTCCAGGTGATCAGGTCTTGCATGTATTGCGGAGACACTGGGTCCAGGGCCTCGGTAGAAGCGGGCAGCCCCATTTCCGCCAATTGCATCAGCAGCTTACGGCCTTCAGCCAGGCCGTCCTGAATATTGAACGAACCGTTCATATGGGGGTCGTTGATGAAGCCTTTCCAGCCGACAGTTGTGCGCGGCTTTTCGAAATAGACACGCATCACAATGAACAGCGTATCTGACACTTGGTCAGCAAGCACTTTGAGCTTCTCAGCGTANTCCAGCGCGGCACCCGGGTCGTGGATAGAGCAAGGGCCCACCACCAGAAAGAGTCGGGGGTCTGTGCGCTCCAGAATATTGCGAATCGTCGCGCGGCCCTCTGCGACTGTGCGCAGGGCGGCGTCCGATAGCGGGCNTTGGGCTTTCAGTTCGTCTGGGCTAATGAGNGTTTGTTCACTCAANACGTTCAGGTCATCCACTCGGGTGTCGATCATTATTGTTTGCTCCAAAAAAAAACCCCGATGGCCTCCGCCTTCGGGGTTTCCTTCGGGGCGGACATTGCCGCCTCCTTGATTAAAGTCAGCGACGAAGCCAATCGAAGTAAAAATAGCTTTGCCACGCAGCAANACTACGAACCTGGTTCGCGTCCCGTGCTTCTGTTTGGCTCTGCTTCGTCACAACGCGCGGTATCATAATTGCTTTTGCTCCCGTTGCAAGGGGTAATCCTTGGATGCGGATGGGGGGCAGTGATTGGCAGGTAGGCCTTGCGAGGCTGTGAGGGCGGGTTTGTGGCGGGTGACACGCTATTGGCGTTTTANGTGGATCTTGATGGCACGCTTGTGCATGGCGACACGTCTGCAGAGTGCNTTGTACGGTTTGTCCTATCCCGACCCTTGGCGATTTTGGAAGTCCTGACGTGGCTGCAGGATGGTCGAGCACGTGTCAAACACGAGTTGGCCGTACGGGTAGATGTTGGGACTTCTACACTGCCCTTCAATCATGTGTTCCTTGAACGTCTGCGTGCGCGTCAGGCGGCTGGTGCAGGCGAGTTGATCATAGCTTCGGGNGCGCACTTTTCGATTGTGCAGGCTGTTGCGGACGCGTGTGGCTTTGACGCNATCCTGGCGAGTGATGCGCAGGTCAATCGGGTTGGCAAGGCGAAACTTCGGTCGATTGAAGAACGCCAGGCGGGGCTACCTTTTGCTTACGCGGGCAACGCTGGGGTTGATCTGACGGTATATGCAGNNGCCGCTGAGTGTTGGGTTGTCAATCCTGCGCCTGGCCTGANACGTGAACTACGTTCCCAGAATCGAGACTTTACGCTGATCGAAGATCGACGCTCTTTGGCGGCGCGTGTAGTGGCTACGTTTGGCGGGCCCTGGTTGTTTGCGCCCGGAGTCTTTACTTTTGCTGCGGGTACTGGGTCTGGCGCGGACCTGGGTATGTCGCTCGTGGGCGCGCTTGGCGCAACTGCTGTAACAGGCGGCGCCGCTGTGATACGAGGGTTCAGGGATCTGGCGGTGGATCGTACACACCCGGTTCGGAGCGAGATTGGGATAGCGGCGGCTGAGATACATCCGGGCATCGCGTTCGCAGTGGGCATCGGCCTAGGTGCCGCTGGCTTTGTACTGGCCATGAGTGCCGGTTTCGGAACCATGCTTGCCACGGTGGGTCTGGGGGTTGCAACGATCAATGCCGGTGCGCATAGGCGCTATCCTTGGTGGCTGACTGCCACGCTGAGGCCGGGCCTCGCCGCAATTGCGGGGCTGCTATTGGGGTGAAATGCTCTGGACCGGTAGAACCTTTAGCCCGAAAAGAGCCTTCCTGCTGCCGGCGTTCATTGCAAAGTCAGCCGGTAGTCGGGATGCCTGGGAGCGCGGCACCTGGGGTTGCTGACTTCTACAGTATTGGTGAATCACTCTCCGTCCGACTAGCGCGAAGCAGCGGCGGTCGGGGTGAATGTATGCCATGTCGGGCACACCCATCATGGCCCGGGCCGCCCGCCTAGCGGCACGGCGCTCGTCGCGAATTCGAGCTCAAGGTGGCGGCACATCGCTTGCAGCTGTAGATGCGGGTTCGGTTCAGCTGCCATTCGGAGATGGTAGTTGTGGAGTTCGCGGAGCACCGAGCCGCGTCTATTTGGTAACTTTGGTTCGGGCGTGAAGGTTGGTGTCGGGTTGATCGAAGGTGTTCAGGCGAGGCGAACGTATTGGCATAGACTAGGTTAAGCCCTACCATGCGCGCTTTGCGACTCTGGCGGCTTGCTCGGCCGTTTGAACCATGGCTGAAGTATCTCCCTCCCATTTCATCCGCCAGATCATTGAAGATGACCTGGCCAACGGGAAACACTCACGGATTGTTACGCGGTTCCCCCCGGAGCCGAATGGCTACCTGCATATTGGTCATGCCAAGGCGATTTGCCTGTCCTTTGGTCTGGCGCAGGAGTTTGGAGGCGGTACGTATCTGCGTTTCGACGACACCAATCCGCTAACCGAAGAAACCCTCTACGCCGAAGCGATAGCAAACGATATTCGCTGGCTAGGTTTCGAATGGATAGACCTCCGGAGCGCGTCGGATTACTTCGAGCAACTCTATGCCTTCGCCGAGCAATTGATCATGGACGGTAAAGCCTACGTGGACTCACTGACCGGCGAGCAGATTCGGGAGTACCGCGGCAGCTTGACCGAACCCGGGCGGGAGAGCCCATACCGCCGCCGGACGCCTGCTGAAAATCTCGACATGTTCCGGCGTATGCGCGCAGGTGAATTCGCTGACGGTGAACATGTGCTGCGGCTCAAGATCGACATGGCCTCACCGAACATCAACATGCGCGATGCCATCATTTACCGGATCCGCCATGCTACGCACCACAAGACGGGTGATGCATGGTGTATCTATCCAATGTACGACTATACGCATTGTGTCTCGGACTCATTGGAGGGCATTACACACTCTCTGTGTGATCTTGGTTTCGAGGACCATCGGCCCCTGTATGACTGGGTGTTAGATGAACTTAACCTCAACTCGCATCCTCAGCAGATTGAATTCTCGCGTCTTAATCTGCAATTCACCATGATGAGCAAGCGCAAGCTGCGCGCGCTGGTTGAGCAGGGGCACGTCAGCGGGTGGGACGATCCACGCCTGCCAACCATTGCCGGACTGCGCAGGCGAGGCGTGCCGCCTGAGGCGATCCGCGAGTTCTGTCGCCGGGTGGGTGTGACTAAGAGCGAGGGGTATGTCGAACTCGCTCAGCTCGAATCCTGTGTGCGTGATGTGCTCGACCCCATCGCACCACGCATGATGGGCATAAAGCGGCCTTTGCGAGTTGTTTTGACCAATCTGCAGGAGGGCCACCACGAACTGCTGGAGGCCGCCAATCATCCGAAGGATGAGTCCCTGGGGGAAAGGTCAATCGACTTCACTCGAGAAATCTACATCGACCGCGACGATTTCCGCGAGGAAGCCAATCGAAAGTTCAAGCGCCTTATAACCGGCGGTGAGGTTCGACTTCGCTATGGCTACGTGATTCGCTGCGATGAGGCGGTCAGCACCGATGTCGGCGAGATTGATCACCTCCTGTGTAGCGTCGATCTTTCCACGCTGGGCAAAAACCCCCAGGGGCGCAAGGTTCGTGGGGTTATTCACTGGGTATCGGCTGCAGCTGGCATTCCTGCCGAAATTCGGGATTACGATCCTCTGTTCGTGATCGACGAGCCGGCGCGCAGTGATGAGCCGCTTGGTTCGATCCTCAACGAAGCGTCTGTGCACGCCTTCTCTGGGATTGTGGAAAAGGCTCTGATTGAGGCTAGTGAGGATGACAGGTATCAGTTCGAACGTGAGGGCTATTACATGCGCGACAACATCCTCTCGACGCCAGAGCGACCAGTCTTCAACCGAATTGTCGCGTTGCGTGATACCTGGGCGAAAATCCAGCAACAGACACAGAGCCCGTAGAAGCGCTCGCGTAAATGAAGCCGTGCCACGAATGACGTCGGACCGGCTGCCAGCAACGAGATCGGGAGTACATGTGAAGATAGACCTACGTTATGGCTGTAATCCACACCAGGGACAGGCTGCTGTCAGCCATACTGCCGTGCCTCTGAGTGTGCTTAACGGTACTGCGTCATACATAAATTTGCTAGATGCCCTGGGTGCATGGCAGCTCGTACGTGAACTTAGGCAGGCGACGGGCAAGGCCTCGGCCGCATCGTTCAAACATGTCAGTCCGGCGGGCGCGGCTATTGCTGGTGACCTGTCCGATGAGTTCATCGCTTCGCAGTTTCTGCGTAATGCTGATCTCTCTGATGTTGCCAATGCCTATGTGCGTGCGCGTGGGGGCGATCGGATGTGTTCGTTCGGGGACGCCGCGGCGGTCAGTGAAGTGGTTGATGAATCGCTTGCCAATCTGCTTGGATCTGAGGTCTCTGACTTG
>PAWP01000089.1 GCA_002714125.1 Gammaproteobacteria bacterium | reverse complement strand
CAGCTGTCGTTCTGGGCAATGAGGTTGGCACCACTGAACAGTTGTACGTAAGGATCCTCTANCAACCCNGTNAGGTTGGGATCAGCTGCCGCCATNCTGGGTCCACGCGCACGTATCACCACCGCTTTGGGTTCGNTACCCGTGATGANGAAGCCGCCTATCAGGACGTCATCACCCGTCTCAACTANNCCNCGGGTCGAGATGTTCTGGAGCCTCGCTTGAGTAGCTGTAGTGTTGGTAATGCGCTTAACTGTATTGTCATCAACGTCGACATCGGTGTTGTCGCTAGAGACATAAAATATTTTTTCAGACCCATCTTTTGGGTCTTCCATGACGAGGCTCACGACGCTGCCAACATTCATGTCTCCGAAAGAGCAATCCAGGCTCGTTTCACCTCGTTCGCACGAACCACGGGTTGGCGTCGTCAACCCCAAATCGATCCCGTCTCCCGAAGTNGTCAGAACTACATTCGTAGCTGTGGANGGTCCGGTGTTCGATACGTCGACCACAAAAAATCCTGGTGTTGAATGATCACGGACACTAATCATCACGTTCGAACTCGGAAGCACAGCGGTCATATCTACAACCGAATTGTTCTCTGGTACTGGATCTACAGCACCTTCAGGTCCGAATGCTACTCTCGGCGAAGCCCACATCTCACCCACCGCTGTTGACTCAACAAGAACCTTTGCAGGAACGGTAACGCCCGGACCAATCGCCGTCACAGCGCATGCAATATTGCGCTCTTCAACGTTTGTACATTCCCCTCCTTCCACTGACACAGAACTTAGTGACGCATTGTTGGGGAGCACGTAAATAAACCGCACATCCTGCGCCTGATCCGTACTGAGATTGGTTAGTTCAAAGGAGTACAGCAACGAGTCGCCCAGCAGAATGGAAGCAGGCAAAGGCTCATTCACAGCCAGATTTAGGTCAATTGAACGATCTGTTCTGCGCGCCACTAAAGGCTCNCTCTCTGGAGACATTTCATTGCCATATANAGCAACGACCGTGTAACTATACGTAGTGTCTACAGCCGCGGAGCTATCGCTATAGGTCGCCTCTACAGGCGCACCCAATAGATGCATCTGTCCATCGGGGTCCGCTCGGAATACTTCATAACCAGTTGCATCCGCAACGGCTTTCCACTTCATTGAAATCTCTTCGGACAATCTAGAGCTCGTCAATGACAGATCTTCCGGAGCAAAGAGCGACACCGATTGAGTTGTTTNGCTGAACTCACCCACGGATAAATGCACAGGCACACGAAGCACACTCAAATATGGATCGAGAACTCGAATTCGTATCTCGGCGTCAAATCCACTGTACTTGGATGGTTCTATAGACAGTCTAAATGTCGAGCTTTCCTCAGGATCCAATATTCTTTCGTCCGGATTCAATAGTTCGATCCAGCTTGGAATTGCGGCCTCAAGGGAATTTGCGGCGTTTAATCGGCCTGCACTAGAAACCAGCATCTCNTGACTCCCCAAAGTATCCACGTTGCTGACCATAAGAGCGCGAATTCCAACTGCGTCCAGNGCCGGGTCATATGCTTTAAGCAATGCNGCAACACCAGCTGNATGAGGAGCTGCCATGGAAGTACCTTGCTTTATTCCATATTCCCCGTTAGGAACTGTGCTTAATATGTACGTGCCAGGTGCAGATAGATGTGCATTCGTTTTNCCGTAATTGGAAAACGAAGCTAATTCATCTCGTTGATTAGAGGCCGCCACACTAATGAGGTTCGGATGGTCATAGTTCCAACTCGACGCATTNTGTAGGTCAATGTCACAACTATCGTTGCCCGCCGCAGCGACGAAAAGAACGCCGCGATCGTCGGCAAATTCGATTGCCAAGTTGACGGCGTCTGACTTAGTACAGAGGTAGGTGCAGGCACTTCCACAGCCGTAGCTGTTATTTGTTATGTGTGCTCCATTGTTGACAGCGTACTCAATAGCCTCAACGATCGTACTCCTGTATGCGTTNGGAAAAATCTTCAGCGCCATCAACCTAACTTGAGGCGAAACGCCTACGATCCCAAGCGCATTTCCAGCAACGGCACCAATGGTCCCCGCNACATGGGTCCCGTGCGAACCGTCGTCTGTCGGGTCCGAATCGCTGTTTGAAAAGTCATATCCGTGGACGTCGTCAACATATCCATTGCCATCATCGTCCCTGCCATTCGATGGNATTTCATTCTCGTTCACCCAGAGATTGTCTTTGAGATCGGGATGATCTAACGCTATGCCAGTGTCGATTACCGCAACGACAACATCGTCAGATCCGGATGTAAGTGCCCATGCGCGATCGATGTCTATATCTGCGTCAACGCTTCCTCCAATCTGGCCCGTATTGTTAAGACCCCACAGTTCGTCCAAAAGTGGATCATTTGGCAGATCATGCATTTGGACCGGNAAGTCCGGCTCGAAATATTTGATTTCCTTGCTTGCACGAATCAACGACAGTGCCCGCTCACGTTCCTGCGCTGTCAACGCTAGGAAATTCCAAACCTCAAGGCCACTATGCGGCATTACGCGCTGCCTAACGCCACCGAGCGCTTGCAAGTTAGATTGCAGGGNACCTGTACGCTCTGAGCGGAAGGCAAGAATCCATCGAACATGCGCAGGTGGAATGAAGTCAGGCATTCGTTCGAAGCCACGACGAAGAGGTCGAGTCTGATCAGTTTGAGCATCTTGATTCTGATCTTCAGACCGTCTCGCCATTCTGCTATGACCTACGATTACTGCATCAATCGTGACCGGTTGAGTGCTTTCGTTCTTGACCTCAAGCATCCGAACGACTGTGGATCTCGCATCTAACGACTCAATCAGTGCGTCAGGAGTTACGCTGATNACCGCGGTGGTGGTACCGGATGCCGTGTTTGAGAGCTCTGAGACCAGGTTGTCTGTATCTAGTGATCTCAAAGCAAATGAGTAATTTTGTTGAGGCTGTAACCCANTAACGATTATTGATTCGGTTTGTCCGGCATCTAGTGGAGGTGAGATGCCATCGACCCNTTCTCCGGTGTGNAAACTGCCCGAGTTAAGTTGGAATGTGCTGTACCTAAATTCGTATTGACNTACAGACGACGCCGATCCTGGCTCGGGCGATGTCCATTGGAGCAGCAGCCAATCGGCGCCAGCATCTATAACCGTCAGGTCAGCCACCATGTTCGCNGGCTCGCCTCGAAATCCTAACGCGACCGAGCTGAAGCCGCTTGTTCCTTGTAAGTTTTTTGCCGTTACCCAATAGGAATGNACCCCTAGCGGCGGCTGNTCATCNAGAAATCTGAACTCAGTCGAGACGCCGANGCTGAGACGATCATCGGTGCCATTCAGTTGTCTGAAGATTTCATATTCTTGCCCCGCGCCACCGTCAGCCCAAGTGACTTCAACCCCGTCCTGGATCGTACCGCTAGTAGCGGAAACAAGGACTGGTGGTAGTGGTGGACTCGTAGGTAAGTCCTTCGCCTCATATCGGAGCGTATATTCAGAATATGGAATTACCGCAGANTCTGCTCGAACGCTAACGCGATAAGTACCGAGCTCGACAAAATTACCAGCGATCGTAATGCCATTGTCGACGCAGGACATGCCCTGACAGTCAGACTCGTCAAAAAGCTCCCGTCCAGGCAGGTAAACGGAAATTTCCCAGCCAGCAGCTTCGTTTGCGTTGCCGACGAAAGATATGCTCACCATTTCGTTTGACTCGACGCGGAATGAGTACCAGTCGACGTCGGCGAATGAACTGATCTGTCCAACAATCGGTTCTTCTGCTCTAAGAGGTGTGGCCTCACTTTCCAGATTGTTCGGCTCTTTTTCTAAATCTGGCCCTGAGAGTTCTTCTAACGCGGCTCGTATTGCATAGCCTGCATCCGGCGATGTCGACGATGAGCCCGATACCACGCTGAGATAATAGGTTTCTGCAGCAGAAAGAGCAGCAACGATTCGCTCTCCTGGATTTTGGCAGTTCTCATAGAGACAGGTCGTCGCCGAAAGTAGATTGAATGATGCATCCCATACTTCTATGAGCCAGCCCGTCGAGTCGTAGTCTTCCGACTGAAAGTGGACCTCGAGATAACCGGCATCCGGCGCAGTGATCGAGTACCAATCCACATCTTCCGCATTTGATATGGTGCCAGCGAGTGACTCTCCGAGCGTCAGNACCTGTGCCACTTCGTCATTTGGCTCCAGCTCCATACCCCCGGTACTTGCGACGACCTTCGCTTCAAGAACATAGGTACCACTCGGTGACCTCCACGAAGAGCCTGACCACACTGCAATGAAATAAGTACCTGCATCAGACAGGCCCGCAACCACTTGTTCTCCCAGGTCTTGACAAGTTTCGTAGGCACAAGTCGTTGATGAAAGNACNTTGTTGGAGGAGTCAACGACCGCAAGCGACCAGCCTGTCGCGTCATTGTCTTCCGACTTAATGTNGACNTGAACTTGCTGACCTGACTCAGCCACTTCAATCGAATACCAATCCACGTCTTCCGCAATTGAGATGGTGCCTACTANNGGCTCTTCGAGCGGCAAGGGCTGGGCGACTTCATCGTTCGGCTCAAGCTCAATACCACCTGCTGCCTCAGTNACCGTCGCATCCAGNGTGTAGGCCCCATTCGGGGCGTAATANGACGAGCCTGATACCACGCTGATGTAATACGTCCCAGTACTAGCAAGGCCTGCAACCAACTGCTCCCCAGGAGTCTGACAAGTCTCATAGACGCAGGTCACCGCTGTCAGTCGATTGAAAGAGGCATCCCATATAGTCAGTGACCAACCTGCCAGGTCGTATCCATCCGATTGCATACGCACTTGCAGCCGGCCTGCGTGAGCCACGCTGACTGAAAACCAGTCCACATCGTCAACACTCGAAAGCGTGCCAAGCAATGGCTCATTGAGCGTCAGGTCCTGCGCAACCTCATCGTTGGGCTCAAGTTCAATGCCACCCGTCGGCTCACTGACCGTCGCTTCTAGCGTGTAAGTCCCACTTGGAGCGAAATAAGACGAACCCGACACCACGCTGATGTAGTACGTCCCAGCAGCAGCAAGACCTGCAAACAGCCGTTCTCCAGGATCCTGGCAGGTTTCATAGAGACAGGTAGTAGCTGTGAGTCGATTGAACGACGCATCCCATATCACCAGTGACCAACCTGCCGAGTCATAATCTTCCGATTGAATGTGGACCTGAANTTGCTGGCCTGATTCAGCTACGTTGATCGAGTACCAGTCCACATCTTCTCGATTGGATAGCGAGCCAGTAAGCGGCTCTCTCAGTGTGAGGTCCTGTGCCACCTCATCGTTGGGCTCAAGCTCAATGCCACCCGTCGGTTCACTGACCGTCGCTTCCAGCGTGTANGNCCCANTTGGAGCGAAATAAGACGAACCCGACACCACGCTGATGTAATACGTCCCAGCAGCAGAAAGCCCAGCAACCAGTTGCTCGCCAGGATCCTGACAGATCTCATAGAGACAGGTGGTCGCCGTCAGCTGATTGAATGAAGCGTCCCATATCGCTAGTGACCAACCCGCCGAGTCGTAGCCCTCCGCTTGAAAGTGAACCTGAACTTGCTGACCAGATTCAGCAACTTCAATTGAAAACCAATCCACATCGTCGATACTCGATATTGTGCCGATCAGAGGCTCACCCAGCGGTAAGACCTGCGCCACCTCATCGTTCGGTTCAAGCTCAATGCCATCTGTCGCCTCACTGACCGTCGCTTCCAGGGTGTATGACCCATTCGGAGCGAAATAAGATGACCCGGACACCACGCTGAGGTAATAAGTCCCAGCGGCAGAAAGTCCCGCATTCAACCGTAATCCCGGGTCCTGACAGATCTCATGGAGACAGGTGGTTGCCGTCAGCTGATTGAACGAGGAGTCCCATATCGTCAGCGACCAACCTGCCGAGTCATAGTTTTCCGACTGAATGTGCACTTGCAGCTGGCCCGCTTGAGATGCACTGATTGAAAACCAGTCCACATCGTCAACGCCCGATGTTGTGCCGATCAGAGGTTCATCGAGCAGTAAGGTCTGTGCCACCTCATCGTTTGGTTCAAGCTCAATACCACCGGTCGCCTCACTTACAGTTGCTTCCAGGGTGTAGGACCCATTCGGAGCGAAAAAAGATGACCCCGATACCACGCTGATGTAATACGTCCCAGCAGCAGCAAGGCCTGCATTCAATCGCAATCCCGGATCCTGACAGGACTCATAGATACATGTAGTCCTGGTCAACTGATTGAACGATGCGTCCCATATCGCTAGGGACCAACCTGCCGAGTCGTAATCTTCCGACTGAATGTGTACTTGCAGCTGGCCCGCTTGAGATGCACTGATTGAATACCAGTCCACATCATCAACACTCGATAAGTTGCCAATCAGAAGTTCATTGAGTGTCAGGACCTGAGCCACCTCATCATTCGGTTCGACTTCAGGTGTCGAGCCCATGGCGCAAAAACCCAAACTGGCTAAGAAAATCAGTATTGCAAAGCGCTTTAGCATTTAACTGATCCTGGAACTACTCTGTGTAGACCGCTTTCCAGCCTTTCAAATAAGATACTGTATTCACTCTGCGTTTTGGACGGGGCCGAAGAAATGCGCAACCTACTAGGCATTGCCGTCGTTTTATTATCGTTCACAGGAACACCCAACGCCGTAGCCGAGCCCGACAGAGATTCTTGCAAGATCCTAGATGAACTCTGCGGAAGATTCATTGGCGACAGAGAGGGATTTGGTACGTGTGTCCGTGGCCATCTCGACAGCCTCCCAGAAAAGTGTCAGGCACGGCTGGAAGCATCAGCCACGAGAGCTAATCTTGCACCTTTAAAGGGCATGCAGCCTCTACCTAAACTTTCTCCGACTACGCCGGCATGCATTAGCGATATAACTCGGACATGCGGAGCTCACCGACTCGACCGTACGGCACTGAAGGACTGCATTAGCGCGAATCGATCGTCATTCTCTGAAGCATGCCAGCGCTCCTTGGAACCTTAGGGGTCGCCGATCAATA
The DNA here is from genome assembly GCA_002714125.1 of Gammaproteobacteria bacterium. The sequence continues at coordinate 9,164 of PAWP01000089.1, read as the reverse complement.
GAGTCTAGGACATCGGAGGCAGTTCGTTTGGCACAGCAGAATTGGAGTGAACAATGATCGGAGCTAAAAACATCCGGGAAAAACCGTATCTCCTAGCCGCATAAATAGAAAGGCCTTCGGGCAGCCCACTCGCGTGATGGCCTGATAGAATGCAATGCTTTGTTCATGAGTGCCCCTTGGTAGGGGGACCATCAGAGTTCGCCATGTACCGTCTCATTTTCATCCTATTCGGCTTTCTGTTGGCGTGGCCTGTCGCAGCCGAAGATCTGCAGAACAGCCTTGAAGCCTGTACGGCGCTTCCCGACAAGGCAGCACAACTTGCCTGTTTCGATGGCTTGGAAGCTGGCCCGGTTGCTGCACCTGCCGCGCAGGATGGCCTGCAAGACCAGCTTGAGTTTTGCCTCGCACTTGCCAACAAGCGTGACCAGCTGGCCTGTTTTGATCGAGTTGGTGCGAGCAACCCTGAGCCTGGCGTACCGGATGCGCGGGCGGATCGGGCAGTTGGCGCTGTCCCGGCTCTGCAGTCAAGTCTCGAGGCTTGCATCAGGCTGCCTTTGAAGCCGGAACAACTGGCCTGCTTTGAAGAGTTGGGGGCTGGGGCCGCTCCATCAGCCTCGGATGTGGCACAAACGGGATCTGTAACTGAACTCGGTGCGTGCATCGCCCTTACTGACAAATCTGGGCAACTGGCCTGTTTCGATGCCATTCGTGGCATAGGCCCGGGGGCCAGCGCAGCTCGACTCCGCGAAGATACAGGCACCTATGAATACCAAGCTCGTCTGGCCAGCGTATCGGATGACGGCTCCTTCTTTATGGAGGACGGCCAGGTGTGGCGCGCATTGAACCCGGCACCGATGATGTTTCGCCAAGACGAAGTGGTGATCATCCGCCCGGAAGCAGGCGCTTTTGTCATGTCGCAGGTGGGTACGGATGCGACAGCGGGAGTGACCCGAATCCGCTGAGCCGTGGTGTTTGGCCTAGAAGTCGACCCACGTGACGTTGTCTGGGTAGTCTGCGAAGGCGACAGTGCCTTTGGTGCCATGGATGCCCGGCAGCTCGAACATGGGTACAAGCCCGGCGGGCTCTTTCGCTCCCGCGCGTGCCATGCAAAGCGACAGGGTCCGNGCGACGATTTAGCGCATGCCTCAATCTGAAAAAATAATCTTGTGCAGTTGTGAACGGTAAGGCGTCGTTCCAGTCCCGATGCAGACGTTCGAGGAGCGAAAATCTTGTACCAAAGCGCTAATTCGAACAATATCTAAGCGTTGGACCAGCGCCCGCCTGTGTTTGCAATCTGTGTACCGTTTGCGGGTGCATTTTTCGTCTGAGAGCCACCTGTTTGCATCTGACGCAGCAGTTGGATTCAACGTTCTGCATTCCGCGCCACCGTCTCCACCTCCGCGCGCGATGGTCGCCGGCTGAATAGCGACAGCCAGCATCCGTGTTGCATCATAATGAATGCGGTTTCACCCGCTGGTACAAGCCATATCGTCTCTCCAATCGCTGNCTGTCAACAAAGACCCAACTCCTGGATATTTGCTTTCGGAGTGGGCATCTGATTCGGTGCGTTCAAAGCAAAACCAACACGAGGTGCTTGGGTGTCCTGGAAGAATGAAGTGGTCGAGATTGGGCGCAGGCGGGAACTGCAGCGAGGTATGGGAGGTCCAGAAGGGATCGCCCGGCAGAAGAAACGCGGCAAGCTTACGGTACGGGAACGTATTGACGCATTGACCGANCCAGAGAGCTTTCGCGAGTTCGGCGGTTTCACCGGTAGCGCAACCTACGATGGCGAAAAGATGGTTGCCTACATGCCGAAGGGTTCGGTCGAGGGTATGTGTGACATTGGCGGACGCAGGGTGGTCCTCACCGCGGGCGATTTCACGGTACGTGGTGGCTCTGGCGGAACGGGCGGCGGCCTTGGCAGTGAGTTGCCACCTAACCGCAGGGCACAGGAATGGAAAGTGCCTTTGGTCCGCCTGCTAGATGCGGCAGGTGGCAGCGTTCGATCGTTTGAGGAGATCGGCCGCACGTATCTGCCTGACGGCAACGTCTGGACCGCGGTTGACGTGCAACTGTTGTCTGAAGTGCCGGTGGTTTCGGCTGTGTTAGGTTCAGTAGCCGGGTTGCCCGCGATTAATGCCTGCCTTGCTCACTTCAACGTCATGGTTAAAGACAAAACCCAGCTCTTTCCCGGTGGACCGCCCGTGGTCAAAGCTTCGTTAGGCTACGAAATTACCAAAGAGGAGTTAGGCGGGGATCATATTCATACCCGGGTGAGCGGGAGTGTCGACAACCTTGCGCTGGACGAAGATGACGCTTTTGCGCAGATTCGGGCCTTCATTTCGTACCTCCCGGCAAACTGCTGGGAACTTCCGCCAAGGCTCGATACAGGTGACGATCCAGATCGCGCGGATGANTTTTTGCTATCGGCAATGCCAAAAAACCCGCGTCAAACCTACAAGGTGCACAAGATCATTAACGCGGTGGTTGATCAAGGATCTTTCTTCGAAATCGCGCCCGGCTACGGTCGCTCGCGGGTTGTTGGACTTGCGCGGGTCGATGGGTATCCAATTGGCATCATGGCAAACAATCCACGCCAGAAGGGTGGTTCAACGGACGTCGCGGCAGGCAGCAAGGTGGCGCGATTGCTGCAGCTGTGTGACACATTCCATCTGCCCCTGGTTACGTTTGCAGACGAACCAGGGTTCATGGTCGGACTGGAATCGGAGAAACAGGGGATCGAACGCGCGGGCGCAGCCCTATGCGCAGTCACGTGCCAGACTCAGATGCCATGGCTCACTATAGTCATGGGCAAGCTATACGGTGTGGCCGGGCAGTGTCAGCACCGCCCGTCCGGCATGTTTCGGCGCTACGCGTGGCCTTCAGCGAACTGGGGCTCCATGCACATCTCGGGCGGCGCATCCGCTGCGTATCGGCGTGAAATTGAAAGCGCACCGGATCCGGAGATCAAGCGCCAGGAAATCGAAGCACGTTTGCGTGCATATGCCTCACCTTTCCGCACTGCTGAAGCAACTGGTCAGGATCTCATTGATCCGCGCGAGACGCGTGCAGTTACGGTGGACTTTGTGCGAGACGCACAGCGCGTCATTTCAACTCAGTTGGGCAAGACAGCGGTGCCATATCGGCCTTGACGGTATTGCGAGGGTGTGGAAGTCACGTAGCGAGTTCTGGCCGGTTACGATATTCCTCGAGTGCCTCAGGGTTTGCGAGGGCGTCTTGATTCTTGACCGGTAGGCCATGGACGACGTTGCGCACCGCGAGTTCCACAATCTTTCCGCTGATTGTCCGAGGGATGTCTGCAACCGGAACAATGACCGCCGGAACATGCCGGGGTGTGGCGTTGGCGCGAATGGTCCGCCGGATCTCGGCAGCGAGTTCGCTGGTCAGCTCCGCACCATCGCGTATTACCACAAAGAGGACAACACGGACGTCGTCTTCGAAATCCTGACCNACGCAGATAGAGTCCATGACGTCGCCCACCTTCTCAACTTGACGGTAGATCTCCGCTGTGCCGATCCGGACGCCACCGGGGTTAAGCACCGCGTCCGAGCGCCCATGGATGATGACGCCCCCTGTATGGGTTGCTTCGCCGTAGTCACCGTGCGCCCAGGTGTTGTTGAAGGTCTCGAAGTAGGCGCTGTGGAACTTTATGCCGTCTGGGTCATTCCAGAACCCAATGGGCATGGATGGGAATGGCTTTCGGCATACCAGCTCACCGCGCACGCCCACGCCCGCGTTGCTGTCGTCGTCATAAAATGCAACGTCCATCCCGAGCCCCGCGCACTGAAGTTCACCCTCATAAACGGGCAGCCCTGGGTTGCCGAGGGCAAAGCAGGAGATGATGTCTGTGCCGCCCGATATGGAAGCTAGGCAGACGTCGTCCTTGATGTCGCGATAGACGTACTTGAAGCCCTCGTGGGAAAGTGGAGAACCTGTGGATAGAATCGTGTGCAGGCTGAGGAGGCCGTGGCTGGCTGCGGGTTTTACACCTGACTTTTCCAGCGCGGATATGTATTTCGCGCTTGTGCCGAAAATCGTTAACTGCTCTTCATCGGCTATATCAATTAAGGCTTCTGGTTGCGGGTGGAAGGGCGAACCGTCGTAGAGCACTAGCGTCGCGCCCACCGCAAGCCCTGATACTAGCCAGTTCCACATCATCCAGCCGCAGGTCGTGAAGTAGAAGAGCGTATCGGCTCGGGTCAGGTCTGTGTGGAGCACGTGCTCTTTAGCATGTTGCAGCAAGGTTCCACCTGTTCCGTGCACGATGCACTTGGGAATCCCAGTGGTTCCAGATGAATACATGATGTAAAGCGGGTGGTCGAAGCCGACCTGTTCGAAGCGAGGCGTGAGGCCTGGATTAGCGGTCAGCACGTCAAAGGCGTGAACGGCCCGGTCCGTCTTCAGGTCCCCTGTACCCACCACGCTGACGGTGANCACCTGTTCTATTGTCGTGATGGCTGCGAGGATGTTGTCAACCACCTGGCGTGAATCGATGGTTTTACCGTTATAAAAGTAGCCATCGCATGCAATCAGGACTTTCGGTGCAATTTGGCCAAAACGGTCCAGGACGCCTGCCACGCCAAAGTCGGGCGAACACGAGGACCACACAGCGCCCAGGCTTGCGGTTGCCAGCATGCCCACTACCGTAGCGGTTACGTTCGGCATGAAGGCGGCTACCCGGTCGCCAGGTACAACGCCCATCTCGCGCAGTGCGGCTGCGAGCGAAGCAACTTGGCTGCGTAGNTCGGCGTAACCCAATGTGGTCCGTGCACCGTTCTCCAGGCGGCTGACAATCGCCGTATGGTTGTCGTTGAATCTGAGCAGGTTCTCGGCAAAATTCAGCCGCGCCCGCGGGAAGAAGCGGGCGCCTGGCATTTGGTTAGCATCCTCAACTAATGGTGCAGCGCCCATTTCACCAATCACACCGGTCTGGTCCCAGACCAGGCGCCAGAAATCCTCCGATTCCGAGACTGACCAGGCATGCAGATCGGGATAGGCGCTTAGGTCGCGGCCAGCAACGCCGCTTGCGGCTGCCGCGAATTGTGTGATGTTGGCGTTGGCGATGCGCGACGCCGATGGGGTCCAGAGGGGCGTTTTCATGTCGTTNGCTTGTTTAACTGTGATGTCAGTCCCGGTCGAGATCGGCCGAGGTCACTTCGTCATGTTCGGGGTCCATCGGGATATAGCGATTGCCGTCTGCCCATTCGCCCAGGTCGATGAGTCGGCAGCGGTCCGAGCAGAATGGCCTGTGGGTGTTCTCGGTAGACCATTCGACAGATTTGCGGCAGGTTGGGCAGTTGACTGTTGGCATCGTGATTTCTCGGGGCGGCGTGTCGAGTATACCGGTGCCGGTAATCGCGCTCACCGTGATCAGTACGAAGGTGCCATGAAGGACCAATATGCGGTCATGATGGAATCACCCCACATTATCGCGACAAACCCTGCCGTTGCCAGGTACGGGCCAAATGATATGGGTCTGGAGGCATCCCGCCCCCTAGCGATCATGATAGCGCCGGCAACGGCACCCACTAATGATGACAACATGATGATGAGTGGTATCGCTTCCCAGCCTAGCCATGCCCCCAGCAAAGCCAGGAGTTTGAAGTCGCCATAGCCGAGGGCGTCTTTTCCGGTCAAGAGTTTGAAGACCCAGAAGATGCTCCAGAANGACAGATACCCCGCGACNGCACCGATGACCGCGGANCCGAGTGTGGTAACGAGACCAAAGTAGTTNACCAGNATGCCTGCCCAGATGGTTGGCAGCGTGATTTCGTCTAACAGGTACTGAGTATCGAAGTCGATCAGGGCCAGGGTGAGCAGGACCCATGCCAGCCCTGCGAGGGCCAGTCCCGTGGGCCCTAGACCGTGTCCCGCGATGACACAAGCGGTCATCAGACCGCAGGTGGCTTCTACGATGGGGTAGCGGACGGAGATGGGGCTTTTGCAGTTGGTGCAGCGTCCGCGCAATGCAAGATAGGACAGCACTGGGATATTCTCCCATGCGCGAATCAGGTGTTTGCATGTAGGGCAGCGCGAACGCGGCTTGGAGAGTGTCATTCTAAGGGGCGCCGGTGGCTCTTTTTCGAGGATCTCACAAGCCTGCATCTTTAAATCATGATCGACTATTTGTGGCAGTCGGTGTACTACCACGTTCAGAAAGCTGCCGATCAGCAGGCCGAAGACCGCCGCGATGCTCAGCACTATCAGAGGGTACGTGGACTGCAGCAGCTCCAGATAGGCGAGGAGATCGGTCAACTCGCGTTCTCTGCGGCGGAGGCGGNGTNGGTAATTGCGCTCGCGATGCGGTAGCCGTTCTGGACTAGATGAGTCAAAAAAGGCACCCGCGTGTTGGTGTCTTCTTCGAAGACCTGCCCCGCGGTCGGTTCGTCGAGTAGATCGTATTCGACGAGTCTGCGTGCAAGTCCATATAGGGAGTTCGAGTTAGCTGCCATAGTTGCTTCCTGGCTTGTTCAGTTTGCCGCGCTAGCCGCCTGCACCCTACATTGGTTCAGTCCAGCCTCAACGGACCAGCTGCCATAACGNCCGTGACCAGAACGCTGGTTGACGTTGACGCTTGGTNCANCGNAGTCAGGATATTGCCTTTGCATTGTACAAACCTTGGTCTACCTGANTACCAAGTTGNTACAAATGAGCATCGACCGGGATTTCTACATACCACCTTGACGCGCCCAGTCATACTGGCAGCACGGCTCTGGCAGTTTACGCAACGGGCGCAGCAATCCTGCCATTATGTTGGTGGTCGCGTCAGCAAGTTGGTTGCTTACCACCACCGCTTGGTATCCGCGGAGGACGCGGGACGACCCGCCGGGCACGGNCCATCCGAGTCCCTTTTGCCATTGGTTCTGGCACGTCTGGGTGATGCGGAGGGGCCTTTGCGACAGGTCTCGTCCGGGTGATGGGGTGACAAGAAGTATCAGTTTGTGACGCGACTTGACCGTGCGGGATGAGTGACGTGGGCCGGGTCCTAAACTCGACAGTCGTGCGTTACGACCATTTGTCAGCCTGTTTGCCACCGCCTGTAGTGCAACCTCGGCCAACGCTAGTGAAAACGAGTGTTTGCGGCTGAATCCAAACTGGCCGGGGTAGGACAAAATCTGACGCGCTACTNGCTGACTATTTCTGTCAAAATGCTGTTCTTTGATCTCGCCGCTCTAACANGAGCAAGGAATCTTGGCAGCANTTAANTTCTACAACTCAACGGGAGATTTTCCATGAACAAACTGCAACAGGGCTTTACNATCATCGAGTTGATGATNGTGGTTGCCATTATCGGGATCCTCACTGCAGTTGCCTNGCCTGCTTACCAGGACTACATCAAGACAGCTAATATGGCCAAAGTAAACTCACACTATGAGGAAGCCATACGTCTTGCTCGCTCTACCTATGCAAAAGGCAACACGCAGACCGCACTGGGTCTGACTTCCACCGTACCTGCAAACGCTTCTGAATGGGTTGATCTGTTCAACCGTGGCGGCGACCTTGCACCGGGTGGTGGCAATGCTTACCTCGTCGACTCCCCTGATGGTGACGCTGATACGGGCGCGGTGGGTGTGGCATCGGTATCAGCTGCTAACGTTACGATTGGTCGTCCTGCATACCAGGACCTAACCGCCGAGTTGACCACCATCACTGCAGCGTCTGAAATGTGAGGCGTTTGAGTATTATCGAAAAGGTCGGGAACATGCCTGGCCTTTTTCGTTTTGGGGCCTAACTCACGCAGATTTGCATTGGGGCACTCTTTTTTGGAATGAGCACAAGCTCGCGGGGAAAGGTTGGGCCGGCCTCATTACGACCTTCTGGGATGGCGTCATTTTCTACAACGAACGTAGCCCGAGCGGTTGGCTGTCGACGTCGGGCTCACTGGTAGCGCTCATCTGTGGTGTCATATCTATTATCCAATTCACGTTCAGACAGATGAAAGCGTTTGATCTGATTCTCATCGTCGAATCTTTAGCTGGAATGCTTGGGCTGTTCCTCAACTTTTTGAAAGACTTTTCTGCGGCAGGCACCGAACCTTGAACTGCGGTGATCCACACCCGGGAATGTTTAGGAAAAGTAGTTGATCGGGCTTGCAGCCAGAGGAAAGCTCACCGCGACCCCCGCGGGGTCGATGCCGAGCAGAGTCCGGAGAGCGTCATGGACGGTTTTAGGACCTGTGTGCTCCCTACCCGCCTTAACGGCAAGAATCTGGGGGTTCGTCGCCAGCGCGTTGTGTCCTTCGTCCGTCAGGTCCACTACGCGGTTGCCCCAGGCTGGTGATTCGGCCATGACCGTGATTGAGCTGATGGCCAGTGATTCTTGCCAAGGTCAATGTTGTAGCGTGGCGTGCGGCCACAGTCCGAGCCGATAACTACCGAAGAAGCCCCCCGTTCAGAACGTGTGGTTATGTTGTGACTGCTCTAGCAGCAGGTGGTTGACGTTCATCTTCGCGCTGCTCGCGTTGTCTGGCAGCTAGGTAGCAGATGCGATGGCGGGTGTCGCACTCACAAACCCGACCGGAGTCTGACACGCGTCCGACCTGAGTCACGCTCGGACCTGCCTGGCATGATGGCGCCGGACGCCGTATCTTCCGCCTCATGAGCGATTTTGCAGCAGAGACGGCGGTGCAGGCCGCGGGTGACGGACTCTTTGAGGGTCGAGTTGGGAGTAACTGGAGCATTGGTGCTAACCCCAACGGCGGGTATCTGGTGTCGATTGCGATGCGGGCGTTGCTGGAACAGCATCCTCAGCACCCGGATCCGTTGACTGTGACTGCCCACTACCTCCGCCCGGGGGTATCGGGTGAGCCCTGTGAGATACGGGCGCAGGTCCTGCGCAGCGGCAGGCAGTTGACGACCGGCCGCGCAACCCTCCTCCAGGAGGGCAAAGAACGGATTGAGGTATTAGCGGGATTTGGAGATCTCACTATGATATCAAATATCGACTCTGCCTTGTCGATTGACCCGCCCGAGATGCCTGCCCCTGAGGCCTGTCCTCAGCGATCAGCAGATGAGCAGGGTGTCGCATTGCCGCTGCTCAAGCGCATGGATATCCGGATTCACCCTGATGAGGCCAGTGCAGGGTCTGCCCGTGCTGCTAGGGTGTCCGGTTGGATCCGGTTTTGCGATGGCAGCCCCCCGGAT
>PAWP01000088.1 GCA_002714125.1 Gammaproteobacteria bacterium | reverse complement strand
TAGCGCGCTTGCAGGGTAAGTGCGGCGGTCGAGGGCCCGTTTGTGCGGACGACCGGCTGCATTGCTGACAATTTTGCTCATCCTCAGCCATACCCTGTTGCTGGCTCAGTGAGGCGCTGTGCGTATAGTCAATGCTGGTCATTAGAGAATTCAGTCACTTTGTTACCGAGCCAGGGCATGAAGGCGGTTAGTGGGGTGCGCACACTGCTCCTCAAAGTCGGCTGCGCCGCCCTTATTCAAGCAGCAACGGGTCGCCACTGCAGCCCACGATAACGCCGACTGCGTACGGCGCTTCTGAGCAGGGCTACTGCGTTCTCCGCAGGTACCTCGGTTTGAAGCGAGATACTCTCCGTCGGGTTATCTCACTGGCGGCGTCTCGGCGGCTTCGGGAGTTCATTTCCCTGTCGACCGAGCCTCTATGGCACCAATCGCGTTAGGTAGTTCCCGGATATCCGTGATGCTGACATCTGGTTTTGATTGACCCGGTTCTCGGCGGCCGTTGTCGACCCAGACAGTGTGCAGGCCGCACCCGTTTGCAGGGTCGATATCGTGCTCGGGATTGTCACCAACGTAGACCATCTCGGTGGGATCAGCGCCGGTCCTCTGGAGCGCGGCGTGGAACAGGTCCGGCGCGGGTTTGGGCGCGGCAACCTCCTCGGCGGAGTAAGCAAAGCTGAACACGTGCTGTAGTCCAATGCGTTTGATGTCGGCGTTGCCATTCGAGAGTGCGCCCAGGCTGTAACGGTTTGCCAGGCTCTCAAGGGTTTCAAGGGCGCCGTCGAAAAACTCAATTTCGTTTCGCGCCCTTAGAAAAACCTCAATGCCCGCTTCTGAAAGCGTCTGTGCCGTGAGTGTATCGTCGCCGGCTTCAATGAGTGCTGCCTCGAGCACCCGACGGCGCAATTCCGTGATTCGATGACCGAGGGTGGGGTCGGCGCTAACCACGCCTTCTCGATACGTTGCCATGGCTTCTCGACTGAGGTCGAGGTCTGGACGTTGCTCACCGAAAAAAGCCTGGAGCTTCTGTTCAGCTCGGATGATGACAGGTGTGACGGCCCAGAGCGTATCGTCCAGGTCGAAGCCGATGACTTTGATCATGATTTGTCCCGCCTGTCCGTTTTTGCCCGCTTGGCCCGCGGATGTGTCTTGTCGTAGGTACGCGCGAGATGCTGAAAATCGAGGTGAGTGTAGATCTGCGTGGTAGAGATGTCTTTATGGCCCAGGAGTTCCTGAACGGCACGTAGGTCGCCGCTTGATTCCAGCAGGTGGCTGGCAAACGAGTGCCGCAGCATGTGTGGGGATAGATTGCCTGGCAGTCCCGCCCGAAGCATCTGTCGTTTCAGGCGTTCCTGTACGCTGCGGGCGCTGATCCGCGCACCGCGCTCGGAGAGAAACAGCGCTGATCCGTCAATATCGCGCTGGCCACGGCGCGGACACAAGTCTCTGACGCGGTTCCATGCCAAAATGGCTTCCCGCGCCTTGCGGCCTACTGGAACCACGCGGGTTTTGTTGCCTTTGCCCGTAACGGTGATGGTTTTGTCCTCGCGCGAAATGTCATTCAAGTCGGCGGTGGTCAGTTCTGCCAGGCGCAGGCCGGAAGAGTAGAACAATTCCATCATCGCAATGTCCCGCGCGTCGTGCCATTTGCTGCCGTCCGTTTCAAGCAGCCGATGCATCTGATCCGGGTCAAGGGTTCGTGGGAGGTGGCGGGAGGACTTCGGTGCAGACACACCGTTGGTGGGGTTTGCGTTCAGCTCACCATCAGCCACGAGAAAGCGGAACAGGCTTCTAGCTGCCGATAGGCGCCGCTGCAGGGTTTTGCCTGCCAGTCCGCGGCGGTGCTCAGCGCTGATCCAAGCCTGGACGTGATGGCGGCGCAAATCACCCGTGGAAGCTACTTCAGCCTCCACGCAAAAGCGGTCGAGGCTGGTCAGGTCGCGCGCGTAGCTGCTGACCGTGTTGTCAGAGTACTGCTTGACCGTTCTGAGATGAGTAAGGAAGCGATCAGCGTCGTCGGCAAGCCTGCTCTGCATGATCCCTGGCTAACCTGGATCGCCGAGATGGAGGTATCGGGGCAGGGTGTGCGCAAGCACCGCTGCGACAAAGTCGATGAACACGGTCCCGGCATTCGGGTCGAAGGAGCTCGGTTCCCTGGTGCCAAGTGCGAGCACCGCGATCGGGTCGTCTCCTTTAAAGATCGGCAGTACAGCGGCCGAGCCGACTTTACCGTCGGCATGCTGGAACAGGAAGTCCTGTTCTTCCGGCCGCGGCAGTCCGAGGACGGCTGAGCGCTGGGCCAGAAAAGCGCCAACGTAGGCTTTCGCCGTGGTCAGCGTTACACAGCTCGTGTAGTGATTGATCTGCCTCGGTACCTTGTGGAACACGATCAGACCGTAGGAGTTGCAGCCAAAGTCATCAGCAAAACTTCGTTCGAGGTTGTAGAAAAGCTCACCCGCGTCATCAGCCTCCATTACGCTTAGAACTAGGCTTTGTGTCCGCAGGTAGATGGCGTGATTGGCTTCGGCGAATCGCAGCAATGTTTCGAGCTGCTCTTGGTGGGAGGCGTCCTTCTCGCGCAGCACAGCAACCTGGCGTTCAATCAGCGACACGGTACCCGTGCCACTGACGTGGCTGAGCTCAAGCGCGCCAAGCAGTTCGCTGCGTGACCTAAAGAACTCCGGATGCTGCCGGAGCCAGGCTTCAACCGCGCCCGCGTCAAGGTCCGAATTGGTCTGGCTCGTGGTCATCAGATGTGCAGTCTGCCTTCGAATATCCGGCTCACCGGACCGCGCATGGAAATCGGTGCTTCGTCACCTGCCCAGCCTATAGTGAGTGAGCCCCCTACGAGCTCTACCTTTACCTGTTCATCAAGCAGTCCGCGCAACCGCCCGCTTACGGTCGCTGCGCAGGCGCCGCTGCCGCACGCGCGGGTTTCGCCAACCCCACGCTCAAAAACCCGCAACTTGATGTGGCCCCGATTGACCACCTGCATAAAGCCAACGTTAGCGCGTTCCGGGAACCTCGGATGTTGCTGGATCAGCGGGCCCAGCGTGTTCACGGGCGCCGCATCAACATTGTCCACGAGCAAAACGGCGTGAGGGTTACCAACGCTGACCGCGCTGATGTCGTGGACCGCGGCGACACATTGGTTTGCACCTACCGTGTCCAGGTCGTATGTAATCTGTGGCGCATCGGCAACAAACGGAATCTGTTCCGGCAGCAGGCGCGGTGCGCCCATGCATACGGTGACGGTGTCGTCGTCCTCCAGCGTGGCGTCGAGGCAGCCGCTGGTGGTCTGGAAGCGTACCTGAGAGCGGGTGGTCAGGCCGCGGTCACGGACAAAGCGCAGCACGCAGCGTGCGCCGTTGCCACACTGTCCCGCTTCACTGCCATCGGCGTTGTAGATACGGTAGAAGAAGTCGAGCTCCGGGTTGGTCGGCGGGGAGATGGTCAGTAGTTGGTCGAAGCCAACGCCCGTGTGCCGATCAGCGAGCTCCCGAATTTGTTTCGGGCGCAGCTGGACGTTCTGAGAGATGAGGTCCAGTACAACAAAGTCGTTGCCGAGACCGTGCATTTTTGTGAATGGGAGTAACATGCGGGTGATTATAGGCCGTCGCTCACTCGAACCCTATGGGCAAGGTGTGTTCGAGCCGAAACAGGTCTGCCGGTAACTCGCGCTCGCGCACACAGTGTACTGTGTCACCGTCGACTATTAGCTCGGCTCCCCGGCCCCGGGTGTTGTAGTTGGAACTCATAACCGCGCCGTAGGCACCCACCGATTCGACGGCTAACAGATCGCTAGGGAGTAGCGCTAGCTCACGATCCTGGGCGAGGAAGTCGCCGGTTTCGCATACCGGACCCACAACGTCGTAGGTGGCGGTTGGCGTCGTAGTTTCGACAACATTGGTGATGCGATGCCAGCCGCCATAGAGGGCTGGGCGCAGGAGGTCATTCATGGCGGCGTCAACCACCGCAAAGCGCTTACTGCCGTTCATTTTTGTACCCATGACCCGCGTAAGGAGCACTCCTGCATTGGCTACGATCGAACGGCCTGGTTCAAAGCGCAGTTCGAGCCCGCGTGGACCTATGACCTCGCGGACAACCGAGGCGTACTCGATGAGATCGAGGGGTGTCTCGTCGTTGTAACGTATTCCGGCGCCGCCACCAAGATCGATGTGGTCCACGGCTATACCGCGCTCGGTCAGATCGTCGACGAGTTCTAGCATAATTGTCAGCGCATCGGCAAAAGGTGCAACGCTCGTGATCTGGGAGCCGATGTGGCAGTCAATCCCCGTAACCTTGAGGTATTTGGAGCCTGCTGCGCGTTCATACAGCGCCGGAGCATCAGCCATCGGTACGCCAAACTTGCTGCTGCTGAGGCCGGTTGCGATGTAGGGATGCGTGCCGGGATCCACATCGGGGTTGATGCGCAGAGCCACCGGTGCAACCTTTTCGAGCCGCGCGGCAACGTCGTCAATGAGGTCTAGTTCGAAAGCTGATTCAACATTGAAGCAGGCGATCCCGGCCCTAAGTGCCATTTCGATCTCGTCAGCGCGCTTGGCCACGCCGGAATAAACCACCTTGGCTGGATCCCCGCCGGCAGCAATCACGCGTGCGAGCTCGCCGCCGGAGACAATGTCGAACCCTGCGCCCTTGTGCGCAAGGATGCTCAAAACGCCCAGATTGCTGTTGGCCTTGACGGCGTAGCAGACTAGGTGGGGCTGGCCTTCGAAAGCGGTGTCGAAGGCATCCCATGCAGTTTCGATGGCGGCTCGAGAGTAAACCCAGCTTGGCGTATTCCACTGGTCTGCAATCCTGCGTAGCGGGACGCCTTCGGCATACAGTTCGCCGCCGTTAAAGTAAAACGCATCACTCATGATGCTGGTGTCTCCTGCTCGCCAGGCAGAATCAACGGGCCTTTTTGGCCGCAGGCGCTGAGCGTCGTAACGATAGCCAGACAAAAGAGTGCTGTGATAAAAACGCGTCTCATGCGCTTTCCGCCGTTGCAAAGGTCGCGAAACTACAATGAATGACCGCGAGTTTGAAGATGCAGTTGATGCAATCTTCCTGAATCTGGAGGACGAGCTGGATGAACTTGATGCCGATCTCGATATAGATACCTCTGGCGGCATCCTGACCATCACATGCCCAGACGCATCGCAGGTCATCTTCAGCCGCCAGCCATCCAACCACGAGATCTGGTTGGCCGCACGCTCGGGAGGTTTTCACCTTGGGTTCATGGGCTCGGACTGGGTTTGCGCCACCACTGGCGAGTCGCTGCCCGCGCTGGCTAGCCGTGTCCTGACCGAGCAGCTGGGTGAGCTGGTCAGCGTGCTTGCATAGCGGCCCGTGCCGTAGCGACGGCTTCCCGCACCCGCGCCGGTGCTGTGCCTCCGAGGTGGGCACGGGCGGCTATAGAGCCTTCGAGCGTCAGCACCTCGAATACGTCGGCTTCTATGACGTTCGAGACGCCACGCATGTCTTCCAGACCGAGTTCGGCCAGGTCAACTTCGGCCTCGAGCGCCATGCCAACCAGGCGCCCTACCACTTCATGTGCATCCCGGAACGGGACCTCGCGCCGTACCAAGTAATCAGCAAGGTCCGTTGCCGTTGGGCAGCCATGGCCGGCCGCTTGCCGCATGCGATCCACGTTCGGGACGATTTCTGGGATCATGTCGGCGAGCGCAATCGTTGAGTTCAGGACGGTACTAATTGCATCGAATACGGGCTCCTTGTCTTCCTGGTTGTCCTTGTTGTACGCAAGCGGCTGCCCTTTCATGAGGGTCAGTAGTCCGGTCAGATGACCAAAGACGCGCCCGGCCTTGCCCCGGATGAGCTCGGGTACGTCCGGGTTTTTCTTCTGCGGCATGATCGATGAGCCGGTACAGAAGCGGTCGGGTAGATTGATGAAACCAAATGCACTGGAGGTCCAGAGCACCAGTTCCTCCGACCAGCGTGAGTAGTGCTGCATGAGCAGGCTCGCTGTAGAGGTGAACTCGATGACGAAGTCCCGGTCACTTACTGCATCAAGTGAGTTGGCCATAGGCTGCGTGAAGTCCAGCTCAGCCGCGGTCATCGCCCGGTCTATCGGGTACGTTGTACCTGCCAGCGCTGCGGCGCCGAGCGGTGACTCATTCAGGCGTGCACGACAGTCCATCAGGCGACCGTAGTCGCGCTGTGACTGCTCAAACCATGCAAGCAAGTGATGGCCAAACGTAATGGGTTGTGCAACCTGCAGGTGGGTGAAGCCGGGCATGATTGTCTCGGCTTCACGTTCCGCGAGGTCCAGCAAACCGGTTTGTAAACGAGTCAACTGGGCCGCGATGGCGTCAATTGCATCGCGCACGAAGAGCCGCAGATCGGTGGCTACTTGATCGTTGCGGGAGCGCCCCGTATGCAGCTTCTTCCCAATATCACCAATCGACTCGGTGAGCGCGTGCTCAATGTTCATGTGGACGTCTTCGAGCATCACCGACCAGGCAAATTGGCCCGCTTCGATTTGGGCTCCGATGCGGGTTAGCCCAGATTTTATAGCCTCGAATTCATTGCTGGTCAGCACGCCGGCCTCTGCAAGCATGTGTGCGTGGGCGATCGAACCTCGAATGTCCTGTTGGGCTAGCACTTGGTCGAAGTCGACGGAGGCGGTAAACGCCTCGACAAACTCGTCAGTTGCCTCATTGAAACGGCCGGCCCAGGGTTTCTTTTCGTTTGTCATGATCCAAGGTCTCCACACAGGGCGGCGGATTATAGCTGCTGAACGCAATCTGCCATGGCACACTTTGCATCTGTGCTGAGGGCTCTGGGCCATGGCTTCTACAACCCTATCGGGCGACGAGGACTTTTCTTCATGGATCGTTGTCAGGGACAGAGCATTCTGTTCCTTGTCATCGTGACAGAGCTGCTGGCGTTTGCACACCTGCTGCCTGGCTCTGCGCTGTTCGACTTCTCTTGGGCTGCGCTTGGCCTCGTGTCACTGTTGCACAGTGGGTTGTGCTCTACTCCGCCGCAGTCCTCTGCAACATCAGTTTGATGAAGTCTTAGGCAACCTCCGGGTCGACTTTCCTTTTGCGGACACCCCATCCGCTTTTGCTTTTGTGGAGGTATTGGCCACAATAGGTCGCATCCTTGAACACGGATTTGCTGTGAATACCATCCGCATTGCCACCCGTCAGAGCAAGCTCGCCCTTTGGCAGGCGAATCATGTGTCGAGCCGTCTGCGCGACCTGGGTTATGACGTCACGCTGGTACCTGTTACGACGACCGGTGACCGCATTCAGAACCGGACTCTCGCGGAAATCGGTGGTAAAGGGCTGTTTATCAAGGAGCTCGAAACCGCCATGCTTGAAGACTCCGCTGATCTGGCCGTCCATTCGATGAAAGATGTGCCGGGTGAGTTGCCCGAGGGGTTTGTGTTGGCGGCCATCCTTGAACGTGAAGATCCGCGGGATGTTGTTGTCACCCGGGACGGAGCCAGTCTCAACCAACAGGTGGTTGGTTCACGAGTGGGCTCATCGAGCCTGCGCAGGCGGTATCAGGTGCGCGCGGAGCACCCGACTTTTGAGTACCTCGATATACGCGGCAATGTGGATACGCGGCTTGGAAAGCTGCGGGCTGGCGACTTTGAGGCAGTTGTGCTGGCCGCCGCTGGTATGAAACGGCTGGAGCTTGAATCAGAGATCACGGAGTTCCTGCCGGTANATGTCAGTGTGCCTGCTGCGGGTCAGGGTGCGGTGGGGATCGAATGTCGTGGAGACAATTCGTTGTTGCNAGAAATCGTGGCTGCACTCGANCATCCACCAACTGTACGTTGTGTGTTGGCTGAGCGAGCGTTTGCCAAGCGTCTGGGAGCAGAGTGTAACCAGCCCGTTGGGGCGTTCGCGAGGGCTGCTGACAGAGCGGGCGAGCTTGAACTGAGGGGTTTTGTAGCCGATGCTCAAGGTGCGCGCCATATCTGTCGTGTCACGACCGGGTTAATCGGTTTGGTAGCTGACGAGTTGGNGGATGATTTTATGGCCGCAGGTGCTGGCGACCTGCTCCTCACATGACCAGGATCGTTGTCACGCGACCGGAGCCCGATAACGCTCGGCTGTGTGAAGCGCTGGCAGCCAAAGGCTATGAGCCGATTGCGCTGCCGCTGATCGAGATTGAGCCGCTCGCTCAGACCCCTGAGCGGCGCAAGCTGGTTGAGGATCTCGACCTGTTTGATGTGGTGATATGCACCAGCGCCCATGCGGCCCGGTTGGCNGNGGCNTGGATCGATCGGATCTGGCTCGAGCTACCGCTCGAGCCGGCATGGTACGCGGTGGGGGCGCGCACGGCTGGAGTGCTGGGCGACTATGGGATTGACGCGATCAGCCCTGGTTTGCAAAGCAGTGAGGGATTGCTTGATCTGCGGGCGTTGGGATCAGTCTCGAACCGTCGCTGTCTGATTCTAAAGGGAGAGGGTGGGCGTCCGTTTTTGGCGGACTCTCTGATTGAGCGGGGCGCACTGGTCGATGTACTTGACCTTTATCGACGCGTTCCACTCCACCCGGACGCTATTGCGGGTGGCTTTGGCGCAGAATGCGCTGAGTACGCTGTGGTCACGAGTGTCGAGCTGCTCGAAGCACTGGCCAAGATCATNCCAGCCGGAGTTCATGCNCCGCTCGTGTTGATTGTGCCCTCAGAGAGGGTAGCGCAGGTGGCCCGAGAGCATGGATACTGCCCGTCTGTTGCGGCGGGCGCCTCGGTCGAGGCCACTCTGGCCCAAGTCGACGAGGCGGAAAAAGGCAGATATGAGTGAGCTAGGTCAGGACGAGCGACTTGAAGAGGCGTTCGGACAGCTAGAAGCGGATGGGGATGACGAGAGTCGCGCGGGTGCGACGGAATCGGGCAACGGTGGCGCAGCGCGCGCGATTCGCCTGATTNTTACGTTTTTCGCGTTGATAGCGGCTGGCCTCGCTGGCTACGCCGCATATGTTGCCTGGCAGCTNCAGCAGTCCCAACCGGNGTTGGAGCANCGCCTTTTGGGNATGGATACACGGATCTCGGGGGTTGATTCGCGGCTTGGGCAACTGGCTACCTGGCCGGATCCGGCCGGGCTAATTTCAACCTTGAGGAAGGATCTGGTCGCGCAGCTTCGCCGCAGCGACGAGGTCGCCTCAGCCCGCCTTTCAGAAGGGCTCAAAAGGCTCGAAGAGCAGGTTGGTACCACGTCTCAGGANTGGCTGCTGGCGGAGGCCGAGTTTCTGGTTCGCATGGCGCACCACCGGCTCGAAATGCAGAAGGATGTGGAGGGCGCAATTGCGCTCCTACAAGCAGCGGACGATGTTGTTCGCCATGCGGAGCTGCCGCGCGGGTTTGCAATCCGACNGGCAATTGCTAGTGATGTGGCGGTGCTTGAGCTCGTACCCTCAGTGGATACCGCAGGCTACTTTCTGCGGATTGCCGCGCTCGACAACCAGATAGCCCGCCTGCGCGAGAAAAATCCGTCCTTCGAGTCCGGTTCATCAGCCCGCCCGTCCCGTGAGCAGGGGGACGAAATGGGCCTGTCGGCTATGTTGCTCGGCTACGCCTCGCGCGCGGGCGACTATATTGGTGATCAATTTGAGTTCCGTCGTGGGCATGAGCCTATCCGGCCCTTGATGCTGCAGACCGAGCGTTACTACCTTGAGCAGAACCTGCGCCTGCANCTTCAGACTGCGCGCCTCGCGCTGCTGGGCCAGGACCAAGTGGTCTATGTGACCAGTCTTTCCCAAGCGGCAGATTGGGTGATGTCCTATTTTGATCCCGATGATGCTGTGACGCAGAAACTTCAGATCAGTCTGCGTGAACTGGCGCGGGCGACGGTGAGTAGTGAGATCCCGCGTATTGGCGATTCCCTTACCGCGATCAGGGNCGNANTGGTCGACTTTGATGACGAGCCGCGCCGTCGGCCTACCGCGTCGGTCCAGGCGTCCGGCACAATCAAAGCCCCGACGGCTGATCAAGAGCCCACTGCGGATCAAGCCCCTTCTGGCGATGAATCCCCNGCNGCCGCAACCGGCGATGTATCTGACCCGGGTTCAGAAGACGATGCCGACCTGCAAGGGGGTGCTGCGTGAAAACAGGGCATGTCATCACAACCATTGTNGTGGTGCTNGCGCTTTGGCTCGGTAACGCCATGCAGAGCGANCCGGGATACNTACTCGTTGCCTACGAAGANNTGAGCCTGCAGACCAGNATNTGGTTTGCGCTCCTCACNATGCTTGTTGGCGGGCTNCTGCTTTANTGGCTTGTGCTGGGGACACGTTGGCTAGTGCGAAGCCCCGCGGCGTTTGGGCTTTGGCGTGCGCAGCGTCGGGAATCAAATGCCATGGACCTGACTCACCGAGGGTTGACCCGGTTTGAAGAGGGCGATCACGCGGGCGCTTTGAATCTGTTGATACGCGGCGCGCGGTTCTCGCGGAGTGCTGCGGTGAACTACCTGTCGGCAGCCTATGCCGCCGACGCACTTGGCAACAGCGACCAACGCGATACCCTCCTTGAGCAAGCGGAAGCGGCGGGTTGTTCGGTGCAGGCGGTCCGTGTTGCATCGGGGCGCATGGCTGCGCGCAGGGGCGAACCAGAAGCGACTGTTGCGGCTCTTGCGGCCGTCAAATTCAACCCCGAAGTTGTCCAACTGCTCGTTGATGCGCACCGGGCCCTGGGCCAGTGGGATGCGCTCGAGGCGTTGCTGCCGGAAGTTAAACGGCATGTCACGGAGCGGCTACTGGAGGTACAGAGTGCGGCCCTGTTCGGTCGCCTGCGCTCGCCGGCGGGAACCCCAGAAACATTGCGCGCAGCCTGGATAGCAGCGCCAAAGTCGATGCGTGCCGAGATCGACCCAATCGTGGCGTATGCCAGCGCCCTGTCGCTCGCAGGTGCGCCTGACGAGGCCGAGAAGGTGCTCCGCAAGGCACTAGAGGCGGAACGTATACCCGCTTTGCTCGGTGTCTATGCGGGGCTTGAGAAGGCCGATGCGAAACTACGGCTGAAGGCTGTACAGGGTTGGCTCACCAAAGAACCTGAGTCTCCGGCGTTATTGCGCGCTGCGGGCCAGATTGCTGTAGCGGGTGGGAATAACGACGCCGGCGCGGACTATCTGCAGCGCAGCCTGAGAATTGAGCCCGACGCCCGCGCCGAGCAGGCGCTCGGTGAGTTGTGCGCGTTTAACGGCGACTTCGCAGCAAGCTCGGAACATTTCCGCCGTGCATTAGCGTTGTGCTGAGAGTGCTGTCTACTCCTGGCTCTGCTCTGGGCTGGCATTGTGTAGCAGATCAATCGCTACCGTATTATTAGCGTTTGTGTCATCGCTACGCAATTTATCCAAGAGTAGCTTGCGCGCCACGCTGACGGTTTCGGCGACTTTGACGTCAGGCGGTATCCCTGCCTTTCCATTTGGTGTCGGTCATAGGGGTAACTGCAAGCGGCCGGTCGATTTCCGTCCAAAAGCCGCCCGTCTCATCCGTGATCTGATTATGGATGTCGTTCAGTTTGATGGGTGTGCTTGCCGGGAAAAATAAGCAGCACCTGTACGCCACTGTTTCGGGTAAGCCGCTGCGTTTGTTGCATGGGTCAATGATCTTTGGACTGGTCACGGCCTGCATGGCCATAGTGCCTGCCGCAACGGCTGCGGTTTCCTTGCGCGGATAGAAGTCCCATAAGTCTAGGTAGCCAACGTTGCCGTCGCGTTGGCTCGCCGCTTCGAAGCCCTGGTTCTGCGAGGCTCGCCAGCGCGCCACTTCGATCAGTCCGACGGCAGCGTCAAAGCCGAGCGTAAATGCGATCAAGGCTACCTTTTGCGCGGCGCATAAGAGAAAACGTCAGAGTACATGTTGCCTTTCGGCAGACCTCGTTCGACATACTTATCGAGGGTGGCGTAGACCATCCCAGGGCTCCCCCCAACATAGACCGTCAGGTCAGAAAGATCGGTCAGATCATCGAGTGCGGCATTGCCCACGAGCCCTGTGCGGCCCTCCCAGCCCGGTGACCGCTCGGGCTCACTCACGACAGGAACGTAATGCAAATTGGGATGTTCAGCAGTGAGGCCGTCCATGAGCGCTGAGAGGTACAGGTCGTCGGCTACCAGCACCCCCCAGTACAAATAAACGGGGTGTCTGAGCCCGGCCGGCAGCAAGTGCTCAATAATGCTTTTCATCTGGGTAATGCCCGTACTGGCCGCCAGCATAAGCAGGGGGCCATTGGGGGCGGTTTCCAGAAAGCAGTTCCCTTTCGGGATTTCTACTGTGAGGGTGGCGCACTCATTAAGCAGTTTTTCGATCTGGTCTGAGTCGCTTGAGTCTGGTGTGGGACGTACATGCAGTTCGATCCCCGGGCCATACGTGGGTGCGCTCGCGATGGAGAATGGACATCTCTTGCCGTCAGCCGGCAGGATGATCTCGAGATATTGACCCGCCTTGAATTCCGGGTGACCCCCATCCGGGAATCCCAATACTACTTTCCGTGTGTCCCCGTTGAAGTAGCTGATTGACTCGATCGGACACTGGTACTGCATTTGCTGGACTCCCGCCGCTTGGCTACTCAGTTAGCGCCTGGCCTAGTTGCGCTTCATCGAGAGGAAGAATTCTTCGTTGGTATCACTCTTCTTCATCCGATCGAGCAAAAACTCGATCGCGGCCAGATCGTCCATCTCATGTAGGATCTTGCGCAGGATCCAGACTTTCTGCAGCTCGTCATCAGTCATGAGCAGATCTTCGCGACGGGTACCCGAACGGCGGATGTTGATGGCTGGATACACGCGTTTCTCGGCAATCTTGCGTTCGAGGTGCAACTCCATGTTACCGGTGCCCTTGAACTCCTCGAAGATAACCTCATCCATACGGCTTCCGGTCTCGATCAGCGCCGTGGCGAGAATCGTCAGGCTACCGCCTTCCTCACAGTTGCGAGCCGCGCCAAAGAAAGCCTTTGGTTTCGCGAGCGTGCGAGCGTCGACACCACCGGACAACGTTCGCCCGGAATTCTTGGTCTCGAGGTTATAAGCGCGCGCGAGACGAGTCAGAGAGTCAAAAAGAATGACAACATCGGTGCCCATTTCGACCAGACGCTT
>PAWP01000087.1 GCA_002714125.1 Gammaproteobacteria bacterium | reverse complement strand
GCTCCACTCCGGCGTGCCGTCTAGGACTTCGCAGCGTGACCACGTTGTTGACGCCCTGACCCCGTCGGCCGTATTCGGAAGACTATCTGCTGGTTGCAGCGTAACTGACTGTTTTGAAACGATAAATGTGCCGGGAAGCGACAGCGGTCCAGGCTGCTTTGTTCCGCGGGTTGGGTGCGGCGAAGTGTCTGCAGAGGTCTTGAAGATGGTGGGCCGTCCGCGGCTCGAACGCGGGACCATCTAGTTAAAAGCCAGGTGCTCTACCAACTGAGCTAACGGCCCAAATCGAAGGCTGCGTATATTACCGGTTGGGCCCTAAAACACAAGCAGTCCCGATCGTGTGACTCGACTTAGAAATCGGGCGCATCTGTGACCGGTTAGGCCCATAAGACCCAAACTGTAGAGGTGGGGTGCCGAGAGCTAGAAATCGAGCGCATCCAGGATCGCGGGCGCGTAGTCCAATCCTTCTAGTTCCCACAGTGTGTTAAGGCCGCCGGGATTTATCACATTAAACTCAATCACCCATGGGAACGCGAGGTCCAGGCCCACATAGTTGGCACCCATCTGCACGAGGAACTGACCAATCTGTTCACAGTAAGCCAGTTCCTCAGCGGACAGTGTGCAGGCTTCTGCTTGGGCGCCGACAAGGACGTTGGTGCGGTGATCGGTCTGCGCGTGTCGCAGGTACTGGCCAACCGGTTTCCCGCCTGCGATAAGGACCCGCTTTTCACCGGAGACAATCTCTGGCACCCAACGCTGTAGTAGGCAATATTTACCGCTGCCATGCCCGGTCATCGTATCCAGGATGACCTGGGCATTGGCGTCATCCGCTGTGAGCAGATAGACGTCGCGGCCCAGGCTGCCGGCTGGCGGTTTTGCGATCCAGCGGCCGCCTTCACGTTGAATGATCGAGAGTAACTCGGCGGCGTCGGTGCTGGCATGGGTTTCGGGATAGTGGAACACTTCTGGGTAGTCGGCTAGCAAGTACTTCGACTTCAGGTACACGAGGGCCTGGGTTGAGTTGATGACGCGGGTGCGCGTCTCGAGGTTGAATAGTAGCTGCACCGTGTCGAGGAAGTTGCCACGCAGGCCCAGTGCGAGCACCCAAATCAGATCGAACCCCTCTATATCGCGATGCTCGAACGGATCGAAAGGCGCGCCATTGACCAGAGGAGTGATGGGCTGCCAGGTCGGCGCAGTGACCTGGTTTTTGGACAGGCCGAGGCCCGCGGTGTGTCCAAGATGGACTTCGTGGTCCCGTGCGATCAGCGCGTTATGCAGGCGGACATAATTGCCGTCGGTGACACTATCAGTAGCGCCGATGAGCAGTAGGACCTTCACGGGGCAGTTGGCCTNGCAAGACTNAGGGCTTCGTATCTTGCAGCAGGTATAGATCGGAGAAAAGGTGTCTGCTGCGGTTGCAGTTTGTANAAACTTATGTNAAGGCTCACAGCACTAAGTCCGAGGCAACCGTGACCACCCTTAGCGCCGCGAATATCCGGATCAGGCAGTGGGTGAANTTTTCGCGCTCATCTTAGTCCNTCATATGGAACGACNAGGGTAAATCGAANGGGCGCCACTCACTGGTCATTACCACTCCGAGCTTACCTTGCAAGGCGCCGACGCGAGCGGCAAGCAAGCCATCGGNGGACGTAACGCGCCAAGTGAGCAGCCCGCTGCCGAGATACTCCGAACCCTGGCCCAGGGACATTATGAGCTGCGCCGCGTCTGCATNGATTGAGGTAGCCTCAGCAGCAACAGCAAGCGCCCCGGCGGNCGAGGCGCAACCAGTGANACCCTGGGGCGGCATCCGGTCTTGGGTAGGCTTTGGCGAAGTGATGGTGCAACNGTACGCCGGATCGTGTAGNGAACCGCCAATCGTTGCCGAGGCCAAACGGTGTCATGCCAGTTTAGTGCGCAGCTGCGTCACCGCCGCTCGGGCCGACTCGCGGGAGCTTTCGGCTAAGACTGCGATTACTTAATTGATCCTGCCGCTCACCGCGTCAATGTCCGTGAGCTGGGCTTAAACAACCTCCAGTGCGGACGCCTACTTGGTTTGGATGACCTTGGTGAGTTTGCTGGTAGTGGTTCGGGTCATGATTTGGTTCTTTTCCGCGTCTGGCGAGCGCATGTGGTGCCTGGCTGGCCCACTTTGCTACGCAGCCGCTGGCCGATTCGGGTGCAGGCTTCTGTTAAGATACGTGAACTTTGCAACATATCAGGGGGGTCGGGATGGCGAGCATCGCATTCGACGTTCCCATGCACCAGAGCCATAATCTGACGGCTCAGGAAATCAGAAACTATCAGGATCAGATTCGAGCGGAACTCGACCGCCAGAATGCTGTGCTGGTTGCTCACTACTATACGGACGATGCCATTCAGGCATTGGCTGATGACACTGGTGGGTGTGTGTCGGACTCACTGGAAATGGCCCGCTTCGGGGCCAAGCAGGATGCTTCGACCCTGGTGGTTGCGGGCGTTAAGTTCATGGGCGAGACCGCCAAGATTCTCTCGCCGGACAAACGTGTGCTCATGCCCACTATGGAAGCGACCTGCTCGCTGGATCTTGGCTGCCCGATTGATGAATTCAGTGCTTTCTGCGACGAGCATCCTGACCGCGCGGTTGTGGTTTATGCCAATACGTCCGCTGCAGTGAAGGCCAGGGCTGATTGGGTGGTGACGAGTTCAATCGCCCTTGAGGTAGCCGAGCACCTGATGGATGAGGGTGAGAAGCTCATCTGGGCTCCCGACAAGTACCTTGGCGGCTACATCCAGAACGAAACGGGCGCCGACATGATCATGTGGGACGGCTCCTGCATCGTGCATGAAGAGTTTAAGTCGAAGGTGCTCGAAGACTTGATGCACGTGCACCCGGAGGCCGCTGTGCTCGTACACCCGGAGGCGCCGGCATCGGTCGTGGCGCTGGCCGATGTTGTCGGCTCGACCACCCAGATCATCCGCGCCGCGCAAGAGTTGCCCAACGAGAAGTTCATCGTTGCAACTGACCGCGCCATATTCTACAAGATGCGCCAGATGGCGCCGGGCAAAACCATCATCGAAGCGCCGACGGCTGGCAATGGTGCAACGTGTCGCAGTTGTGCGCACTGCCCGTGGATGGGAATGAACGCACTTGAAAACCTGCTTGAGACCTTGCAGCAGGGTGCCAACGAGATCACCGTTGATCCGGTGATTGCGGAACGGGCCCTTGTGCCGCTCGAGCGCATGGTCAACTTTTCTGCTTCAAATAAACTGCGGGTCCGCGGCAACGCTTGAGACGCGACGCTATACCCGGCGTCAGCGGCGAGCGTCTCTGCGGAGTTCGTGGATTTCCCGCATCCGTTCTGTGACCTTCGCGTTCAGGTGGAAATTGTCGTGAATGAGCGGCAAGGCAAACTGCAGCTGCTTGATCGCTTGGTCAAGATCGCCTGTGCGCAGGAAATACTCGGCGCGCGCCTGGTGCACGGCCGGGATATCCTCAAGCAGGCCGTTGGCCTCGGCCAGCAGATACCAGACTTCGATGTCGCCAGGCCGGCGCTGGCTCTGGACAGTCAATAGGCGCTGGGCTCCTTTGGGTTTGCCGAGCTTCAGCAACACATCGGCATGCGCCATCGCAAGTGGATAGTTTTCGGGGCTGATTGCCAGAGCACCTGCAAGCACTTCATTGGCGCGAATNAAATTCTCCACGGCGACGTGGGCTCTGGCCTCGGCAAGGGTGTAAGCAATCTTGTGAGGCGCCTCGGCCCGGAGTGAGGCAATCAGCGGCAGTGCTTCCTCGGCCTTGAGTTGCCGGATGAGCGCATAGGCAAGTCCATAGGTGCCTGCCTTATGTGCGATGCCCTCCGCATCTCGGAGTTTCTCGCGCATCAGAGCTTCGGCCCTGCTAGGGGACTCCTCATTGCTAACCAAAACGCGAGCTCGCATCAGTTGATAGTCGAGCCGGGCTGGCCAGACCTTGAGCGGCAGGGAGGCTGTCTGGTTGTAGGAATCGGAGATCCGGTCGCGGGTCACCGGGTGGGTCTGAAGAAAGTCTGGTACGCGGCTGCCCGCGAAGCGGCTGAGCTGAGCCAGACGCTCAAACAGATGAGCCATTGCACGGGGATCCATGCCCGCCCGGTGCAGCGTGTTGATGCCAACGCGGTCGGCCTCGGACTCCCGGCCACGACTGTATTTCAACTGGTTTTGCTGCGCGATGCCCTGAGCGCCCATCAATGCCGCCATCCCGGCGTCTCCGCCGACGGTTGTCATTAGTACAACAGTTGCCAGCAGCCCGGCAAGAGTGACGACAGCGTTGCGCCGGCCTTGTTCGAGGCCTCTGGCGAAGTGCCGTTGGGACAAGTGTGCAAGTTCGTGGGCGAGGATGCCGGCGAGTTCATGTTCGGTCTGGGCGTAAAGAAAGATACCCTTGTTGACCCCAACGATACCGCCTGGCGCGGCAAACGCGTTGAGCTGGGGTGAGTCGATGACCACCGTCTCTATGCGGCGATCTTTGAGTTCGCTGTGTTCGGCCAGATCGTAGATCAGGTGCTCGACGTAGTCCTTGAGTAATGCATCATTGACAGTCGGAACCTGAGCCAGCACGGAGCGCAGGAACTGCTGACCGAGCTTGCGTTCCTGCTCGATTGAGACAATCCCGGATGAGTGGTCACCCAGCTCGGGGAGATTCGGCTCTGCGAGAGTCGTAACCGGTATCGATAGCGCAGCTGCGCCGAGCATCAGGGCGGTGATACAGGAAAGGTGACGGCTCACGGTTTTCACGGGGATCATTATGGGGGAGGGCTATCGCCACACCAAGGTCATGCTGCATTCAGACCCGATTCCGGTCGATTCGTTCGGCAGTACCCGGGGGCGTTACCGGACTCGGCTATAATTGTGGGCTACGCGCCGTCTGGATCGGAAACTGCCATGAGCTCGAGTGACGCCACAGTCCAACAAAGTCTGGATGCCTGCGGGCTGACCTGCCCGCTGCCCCTGCTCAAGGCCAAGCAGGCGCTAAACGGGCTGGCGGCTGGGCTGGTGCTTGAAGTGCAGTGTACTGATCCCGGGTCGGTTCGCGACTTCGAGGTGTTTGCGCGGCAGAGCGGCAATGAACTGCTGAAATCGGAAGAAGATGCCGGGATCTATACCTACTGGCTGAAGAAACATGCCCGCTAAATACGGCGCTCTGTGCCCCCGCCGCGTTGACTGCAAACCATGCTGAACGTTCTTCAGGCATGGGTAGACCGATATTTCTCGGACGAGGAGGCGTTGCTTCTGGCGATCCTGCTCGCGTTTGGACTGGTCGTCATTCTCACGATCGGTGTCATCATAGCGCCGCTGCTCACCGGGATNGTGTTTGCCTTTGTGCTGCAGGGTGTCATCAAGTTCCTGACTAGGAGGCACGTAGCGGAGTGGGCGGCCGTGGCGCTGACCTATCTGCTTTTTCTCTCGGCGCTGGCGGCCACGCTCGTCTTTGTGATTCCAAACGTGCTGCGCCAGCTTCGTGCGTTGTTCGACGAAGCCCCGGAGATGCTGGCTGAGATGCGGGAACTGCTTACCGACCTGCCAAACAAATACCCGGCCTTTGTGTCCGCGGATCTGATTTCCGGCTGGAGCGAGATGCTGCAGGGCGAGGCGGGCAACATTGGCCAGTGGCTGCTCTCTGCGTCCATCTCACAACTGCCGCTACTGGTCACGGTGGTGGTATATCTCCTGCTGGTGCCGATCCTGGTGTTTTTCTTCCTCAAGGACAAAGACGATATTCTNCNTTGGACGCTCTCGTTCCTACCCCGGNAACGGCCACTCCTTGACCGCATTGGCTTAGAGATGAACCTTCAGATGGCCAACTACGTACGCGGCAAGTTTCTGGANATCATCATTGCCGGTAGCGCGACCTACGTGGTTTTCGCGACATTTGACCTGGACTATGCTGCGTTGCTTGGGCTGCTGGTTGGGCTCTCGGTTATCGTGCCCTACGTTGGCATTGCGGTGGTCACAGTGCCCGTTTTGTTGATNGCCTACCTGCAGTTTGGTTTCGGNGCCACCTTTGCCTGGATCCTGTTCTGGTACACGCTGGTTCAGGCGCTGGATGGATTTGTGCTAGTGCCGGTGTTGTTCTCCGAGGCGGTCAATCTGCATCCGGTTGCAATCATTGCGGCAATCCTGGTTTTTGGCAGCCTCGGGGGCCTTTGGGGGGTCTTCTTTGCCATTCCACTCGCGACTTTGATCAAGGCGATAATCTACGCTTGGCCGCAGTCTGGTACGGATCGGGAGTCTGATCCGGCCTGAACTTCGGNCTGCGTCCTGGGCAAACGGGCAGTCACGTTCACGGCTGAAGCCGTAGATGCATAGGGTTATACTTANNTGNTTGCCAAAACCGCTGCNTTGCCCAAGNCTAAAGTGGTGGCACTGCAGGACCACTCAGGAACAAAAACGATGATCAAAGGCAGTATTGTTGCGCTCATCACTCCCATGCACTCGGACGGCATCGTCGACTGGGAAACCCTCGATGCATTGGTGGACTGGCACATCGAAAANGGAACTCACGGGATTGTGCCCGTTGGTACAACCGGTGAGTCGGCAACACTCNATCCGGACGAGCATTGCGACGTNATCAAGCGTGTCGTTGGCAGNGTCAACGGGCGCGTGCCGGTCATTGCCGGTACGGNGGCCAACGCTACCGCCGAGGCCATTTATCTCACGAGTCAAGCCAAGAACGCCGGTGCCGACGCATGTTTGCTGGTGACGCCTTATTACAACAAGCCAACCCAGGAAGGTCTNTACCAGCACTACAAGCGGATCGCGGAGGCCGTTGACATCCCCCAGGTGCTCTACAACGTGCCGGGAAGGACTGCGTGTGACATGTTGGCGGACACCGTGGCGCGACTTTGCAAACTACCAAATATTNTTGGCATCAAGGAGGCAACGGGGGACCTCAAGCGGGCGCAGGAGATTCAGGATAAGTGTGACGGCGACGTGATTCTGCTGTCCGGCGACGACGCCACTTCGGTAGATCTGATGCTTAATGGTGGTGACGGTACCATCAGTGTAACGGCCAACGTCGCACCCCGGCAGATGGCCGAGGTGGCTGACGCTGCGGTTGCAGGCGACGCGGAGATGGCCAACCGACTGAACGCGCCACTGATGGCGCTCCACGAGCGACTATTCCTCGAAGCTAATCCTATCCCGGTGAAGTGGGCGCTCATGGAGATGGGGAAGATTTCCACCGGCATTCGCCTGCCACTGACCGAGCTGTCCGCGGAACACCACGAACCAGTACGTGACGCTCTGCGACGGGCAGGCGCACTGAACTAACCGGCGCAAAGTGAAGATNCTGGTATTCAATCAGCCTGAGGAGCAAGAGCGCAGGCGCTCTGTGTGAGGAACCAATGCCAGCGTCACAAGGTCTAATATCGGCAAGGACTGCGTCCTGCTGAGCGAATCTAAACGAGATCCTATGAGCCATATCGCCAGCATTCATACATTACGACCATCCTCACTGCGTAGGGCGGTCCAGGCTGGTTTGCCGGTGGTGCTGACGGTCGCGTTGACGGGCTGCAGTTGGCTCGGATTAACCTCTAACGCGAATAAGTATCTNGAGGCAGAGTCGATACCTGCGAGCAGTATCCCGGNGCATCTCGATCGTCCTGATTTCGTGGTTCTGATGGAAATTCCGGAGGTTCAGGACTCACGTGGCATTGCGGGGCAGGAGTTCGAACTGGAGCTACCGGAGCCCATGTCCAGCGCGGGTGTTGATCAGGTCGTGATCAAAAAACTAGGGGACGAGCACTGGTTGTTCGTCGATGCTCCACCCGCCATTGTGTGGCCAAAGATCATGGCCTGGTGCGAGGCAAATCACGTCCCCGTAATTTCCGCAAATCCGCGTCGAGGGCTCATCGAGACATCCTGGATAATCTCGGCAGAAGGTGACGCCAAACAGGTGGTTAGCAGTATCACCGACGGTGGCAGCTGGGCCGACCCTAATGCCAGCGTACGCAACCGTTTTCTTATCCGGCTTGAACCTGGCATTCGCCCTCAAAGCACCGAACTGCACATCCGGCACCAGGGCGTGCCCCTGGCGGAATTCAACGCGGTTCGTGATGCTGCTTGGTATGCACCGTCAGACAATCTGCCTGTGGAGCATGAGTTTCTCCAGTCGATGGCCTTTGAGTTAGGTGAGACTATCAACGAAACGGTTGTGTTTTCGCGCATGGCGGCGGAACTTCGCGGCGAACGAGCCCAGGTTTTACCCGACCGCGAGCGGCCTGTATTGAATTACCAGCTCGACTTCGACCGCGCTTGGGCGACCGTCAACAGCGCGCTACGCAGTGCGCGCATTACGGTTGAGGATGTAGATCGCAGCTCCCAGATTCTGTACGTCTACTACGATGAGACCCTCATCGAGACACCGGGCTTTATCCGCCGGCTGTTTGGGGCAGGCAAGAAAGTCGATGAAAAACGTTACCAACTGCATCTCGAAACGGTGGGTGAAGAGGTTCATGTCTCCGTACACCAGGGGCAGCAGCAACTGGCAGAGGCAGCAACGGCCGAGCGCCTGCTCAAGATCATCAAACAGTTTTCGAGTTGATTCGATGCGACGCGGTGCCCCCGGTCGTGTCAGGTCTTAAGACTAAACGAGGCTCGGGCCACTCAACTATTCGTCTGCGATGCGGTTTTCTGGTAGTTTCTATTTATGCGCATTGCGTCACTCGGCAGCGGAAGTAACGGTAATGGGACGATCGTTCAGGCTGGTGACACGACACTGCTCATCGACCTTGGCTTTACGCTGAAGGAAACTGAGCGCCGCTTGCGCCGTCTCGCGCTGGATCCGGCGGCAATAGACGCTGTGTTCGTCACTCACGAACATGCGGACCACGTACACGGCGTACCGCCTTTCGCGCGCAAATATGGTGTACCGGTCTATCTTAGCCACGGCACGCACGAAGCCGGCTCGTTTGGACTTCTGCCCGGCGTTCACATTGTAAGTGGTCAAAGGGCGTGCCAGGTTGGCGCACTGCGCATCGAGCCAGTGACNGTNCCCCACGATGCGCGCGAGCCATTGCAGTACGTGATTGAACATGAGGGGACGCGAGTCGGGGTTNTGACGGATCTCGGTCATATCACGCCCCACGTCGTTGAGTCCTATGCGGAATGCGATGCATTGCTGCTCGAGTGTAATCACGATGTCGGCATGCTGGCCCGTGGGCGCTATCCGTATCAACTCAAGCAGCGGGTAGGCGGACTGATGGGTCATCTGAACAATGAGCAGGCGGCCTTTCTGCTGGGTAAAGTCGATGTGGCACGCCTTCGCTACGTTGTGATCTCGCATATCAGCCAAGAGAATAACCAGCCTGACATCGCGCGGCGTACAGTCGAAGGTGCACTTGCGCGTTGGTCTGGGCAATTGCTGCTTGCAGAACAGGAGGCGGGGCTAGGCTGGCTGGAACTCTCATCCGCCTCGTCCTCCGAGACTCTGGCCAGTTCAGCTGTGTCGGTGCCTTGAGTGCATCGCTATGGAGACAGACCGTTGAGGTAGACGGTTGACCCAGATGCCGGTATTTCTTTGCTAAGCTGCATGTCTTTGCAGGAGCGCGAAGTTGGCCGCTCCCGCTTGCCAATTCACTAACATGATTGATCCCTTTTTTCGCCGATGCTAAACGAAACAGAAATCCGTGAACTCGTAACTAACCACGGCAGCGTGGTGAATGAAGGCCGCCCTGTGCGGCAGTTGATTGAAGATGGCGAGTTGCTGAGGCTTGCTGGTTGTACTGTGCTTGAAGGCAAAGTCAGTGACTCNGTCTTTGGNGACAACCTCAAGACCGCAGCGGGTGTACCCGTTCGTCTGATGTACCGGAATAACCGTATATCGACCCACGACGTCAATCGGGGCGAGATCCCTTTCAAGGATCAGGTGCTTGCCTTCAATCACGATCACATGCACCGTTTGGTCAAACCTGTATTGGGCTCTTCGCAGTTTGAGGTGGAAGGANTGTCGCCNGCTTCAACCGTGATCCCTGCTGAGAATCTCAACTTGTTGAAGGTCGAGAATGTGATGCGCTTGTACATGGCGGAAAGCTCAACTTCAACGTCGTTGTATCAGCATTGGCTGGCAGCTAAGGAAGCCGGCAAAGCCACCATGGACTATGCAGGACACCAGGTGGATGTNAATACCCTGGAGCCCAACGGCGTCCTGCCNTATGTGATGGATACGCCGAGTACGAAAGAGGAAGTTGATCACACCACCGACGTCGACTATCTGATTCAGGATGGGGTAGTCACAGCCGGGCAGTATGCGCAGATCCGTAATGCATCCCTGATGGCCTATGGCATTGTGACCCAATACCTCGCCGAGCGCGGCATGGTGCTTGTGGACACCAAGACAGAGCACGGCATTAANGCGAACGGTCAGATCGTGTCGGCGGATGAACTCTATACGATGGATTCTTCNCGCTTCTGGCGGCGTGGNGAGGATGNCGCGGTACTGACCNGGGANGGCAAACCCGTGTCCTTCTCTAANGAGTTTGCTCGGGGCATGGTGAAGGAGAAGGGCCAGCAGTTCACCGCCGAACAGGCCTCCGAGATTGCGGTTCGCTANATCCAGGGGCTGCAGCATTTGACCGGTGAGGCGTTTGTCCCGGACCTGCGCCCTCGAGATCAGCGTCTCATTGAATCTACGAATCTGATTCTGGATNCGCTCCTGTAGCGAGGAGCGGCAGTGAGAAACCTGTGGCGCGTTCCGGTTTTCGCGCGTCCTCGCGCTGGTGGATAACCCCCATATNGTGATCACGCTCCATATCTTAGGTGTGGCGGATGATTCCGACCCNGTCNGGATCGATCTGTCCCTNACCNACTTGCGGGATTTTGTCACCGGCCCNTCTNNGTGCAACGTGATCGACGGGAAGCCCGGCTACTAGATAAGGACCGAGTCCATACGAACAGGTACGTTTCCCCTCCTCGGGGCAACCTGCCGTATTTGTCAGCCTGCATAGCAGACATTTGCGAGCTTCAGCAAATAGGTCAGCGCGGCGCCAGGTCACCGGACCGACAAGCAGATCGTATACCGCCCGCACGCGCAAGCGAGGTTGTCAGTGCAATATTCGGCTATTGAGCCGGCACCGCGCTATA
This sequence comes from Gammaproteobacteria bacterium, assembly GCA_002714125.1. The sequence continues at coordinate 11,416 of PAWP01000087.1, read as the reverse complement.
GGGAGAGCGGCGTTAAGTCCAGCCCTCGCCAGGACGCGCTGCAGGCACTTTCAGCCGTTGTGACAAGAGAGTTGGGCTTCAAGATGGTGACCGTCCAGTCCATGGTCCGCGCCACCATCGAGCTGAGTTCATCAATCTCCTGCCAGGGAATCTGGAAGATCTCGCTTCCAAGGGTTGTCAGCCTGTTGCGCTCCCTGGCCCACCAGGCATCTGAATTATGGTTNNAGCTGTACACACGGACCTCTTCCGCCAGGCNNGCAACGTTNTTCATCCGGTCAAATGCTGGCTCGCCCACGTCGATNCANGTGAGCAGCCTGCTATCNAATNATATCNATNCAATANCGTATTTNNTGGGCGTGCTTNCGTATGCCCTCGGCTGCATTGGCGCNGTACNCAATAATTCGCGTGCACNTCCGNTTCAGGGTCTCAGATGACTGCAGTGCAACTGTCAGNTCTAATGCGTCGTGGTAGTCGAGGTCAGAGGGTGCAATCCATGCCCTGTATATGGTCGGGTTGAGTGCCGCACCCAGAGCTTGTCAGGGTGCTTCGAGCTGATACGCACGTGCCGCGGTGCCGCTGAACATCGCGGTTTTCTCGTTTTCGCTCAGCCCGGCCTTTTCGGCAATACGCTTGAAGAGGTTCCACAAGGTCCTATACGAGATGCATTCCTTGTCGACCGGGAAATTGCTTTCAAACATGCAGCGCTCCGGACCAAATGCCTCCATTGCATATTGGTAGAATGGCCACAGCAGCTCACAGAACGCCTCGGAGCTGTAGGGACTGTCTGCCTGGTGCATATGATAGGCGGGCTCCCAGGGGCCAATCCGCATCTGGGCACCGCCGGTCTTCATGACAGCGTTAGGGCAAGCGGCGACCGCGTCAATGCAGCGACGCCATTCAGCCATCTCATCTTTGCTTGCATCAGGGTCAATCCGGCCTCCAAGGTGATTGACGATGATGGTGACGCCGGGGAATTTCTGTGCGAGCTCGGCCAGGGTTGGCAGCCGCAGGTAATCGGGTGACCAGTTGTCAAAGCTAAGATTGTGCTTCTCAAGTAGTGCAAACCCTGCCAGGAACTGCGCGTTCAGGTCACTCGGGAAGGCGCTGCGGATACCACGAAAATTGCCCGAGGCGGCCAGATGGGCTTCAAGCACAGGTTCGGCGGCGGCACCGGGGCGAAGGTCCGCTGTACTGAATATTCCAGTACAGAGCTGCGAGTCCCCATACAGCCCGGACCGGCTCATGGCAGCGATGCCGTGTACAAAGTCGGTCTCGCCCACGCAGCGCATCTCTTCCGGACCGTCGGCGCGGTAGAAGGCTCCGCACTGAGCAAATACCGTTTGTACGACGTTGTGTCCCGAGCTGTTTATATCCTGAGTCACTTCCTCGCAAAGATAGACCTCTTGGCGGAAGCTCTCCGGGCGCCGCGGTAAGGTGCGCATATCCCAGAGGTGATGGTGTGGATCGATGATCGGGAGGTTCGGCTCCAGCACCGTTTCGGGCGTTTCCCTTGCTATCCACTGCTCCACATCCGCATTTTCAGAGTATGACATTTCGACTTCCGTTTCAGCTGGGCGAGCCGCGATCTTACCCTTGGTAGCCAGTCCATGTGTCCACGCTGCAACGGCGTTGTTGCGAGACGCTGCTGGGGCCGGTAACGTGGCGCACTTCCTCGTTTTTAAGCCCGGTTCCGAGCATGAGCGCGCTACCCCACGTCATTGACGTCACCATCCAGAACTTCCAGGCAGAGGTTGGGGAGAAGTCTCAAACGACTCCCGTGCTTCTCGAGTTCTATGCTGAAGAAGCCCCGGAGTCTGCTGCGCTGACGCCTGTTCTGATGAAGCTGGTTGAGCACTATGCCGGGAAATTCATCCTGGGGCGGGTGAGTGTGCAGGTCCGCGAGAATCAGCCGCTTATTCAGCAGTTGGGGGTGCGCGCAGTGCCGACCCTGACGCTCATCCACAAGGGCCAGATATCGCAGAGCCTGGACGGGCCAGTTGAAGAGGCCACCCTGCGCGAGCTGCTTGATCAGGTCACGATGAGCTCAATGGAGCGTATTCGAAATGAGGTGAATCGGTTGCTATCGATGGGTGATCGCGAGGGCGCGATGGCCATGCTGCAGCAAGCCATTGGAGAAGAGCCAACAAACTACGGATTGCACACCGAGCTCTGCGACCTGCTGATCATGGCCGGGCGTGTGGATGAGGCGAGGCAGATTCTGGGATCGATTCCTGGTGATTCTGATGGAATCGTGAAGCCGAAGAACCGTCTCGAATTCATTGAGCTTGCGAGTGAGCTGGGAGCGCCGGATGTGCTTCAGGCTCAGCTCGATGCCGACACAGGGTCTATTCAGATGCGCTTTGACCTAGCGATTGCGCTGATCGTTAATGACGCGATGGAACCCGCCCTCGATCAACTGCTTGAGATTATGCGGCGTGACCGTGAATGGAATGAGGAAGCCGCCCGCAAGACCATGATCAAGGTCTTTGAGTTGCTCGGTAACGGTGATCCAACCGCCACTGCCTATCGCCGTAGGATGTTCACCTTACTGCACTAGGTGCGGCGTTATGCTGTATCGGNAATGCTGCGTATCGCGCAAGGCCAGCTTCCGTTAATATCNAGGGTCAGTTCTAGAATTCTGGTGTGCACTTGGCGCTTTCCGTTACCGCGTTCGAGATTGTGCTAATCATTGTTTGCCTGCTGCTGTCTGGGGCGCTGGGCGGCACGGTGCTTTTTTTCCGCCGGCGCGCATTGGCTCAAACGCTTGCATTCGAAGCGCGTGAAGCGCTGGCTGTGGCCAGNCNGGACAGCGCGGTTGCCGACCTGGACACGGCCCNGTCACGGCTGCAANAGGGCGCTGCTGAAACGCGAACACGCGACGCGAGCTTTGAGAAGTTGCTGGCAGCCGAGGCAGAGCAGCGTAGCCAGAACGGGCAACTCCGCGAGCGCCTCCAGGCCAGTGAAGCGCGACTGCAGCGGTCTGAGGGTGCGCACGCAGAGGCAGCACAGCAGAACACGGCGCTGATGCAGAAGGCGGTCAAGCTGCAGACGGCCCTTGAGGCGGAACGATCCAAGGCGCAGGAGAAACTCGAAGTTCTGCAGGGGGCGCGTGAGTCTCTTCAAAGNGAGTTCAAGAATCTGGCTAACGAGATTTTTGAGGANAAGAAAACAGCGTTCAAACGTGAGAACCATGAGCAGGTNGAAACGTTGTTGAAGCCGCTTGGCGAGCGGATCAAGGACTTCGAAAAGCGCGTTGAGGATACCTACAACACTGAACGCCGGGAACGGCACTCGTTGATCCAGGAGGTGCAGAACTTGCAGGGGCTCAACGCCCGGATCAGCGAAGACGCCGTTAACCTCACTAATGCGCTGAAGGGCGAGTACAAAACNCAGGGAACCTGGGGTGAGGTCATCCTTGAGCGTATCTTGGAGAAGTCCGGGCTGAGCCGCGGTCGGGAATACGAGGTACAGGTTAGCCTGCGCAATGAAGACGGGCGCCGCCGGCAGCCGGATGTACTGGTGCACCTTCCCGAAGGTAAGGATGTCATTGTTGACTCCAAGGTCTCGCTGGCCTCCTACGAACGCTACTGCTCNGCGGAAGTCCCGGACGTGGCGGCAAAGGCCATAAAGGCCCATGTGCTTGCGTTGCGCACGCACATTAAGCGGTTGTCAGAGAAGGAGTACCAGCAGGTACCCAATCTGCGCTCCCTGGACTTTGTGCTGATGTTTGTCCCGATTGAGGCAGCTTTTACGTTGGCGGTGCAGGAAGACAACGAGATTTTTTCTGATGCATTCGAGCACAACATTGTGATTGTGTCGCCATCAACCCTGTTAGCGACCTTGCGTACCATTCAAAATATCTGGCGCTACGAGCACCAAAACCGNAATGCGCAGGAAATTGCCCGGCGNGCGGGTGCTCTCTATGACAAGTTTGTAAATTTCGTGAAGGANCTCGAGGAGGTTGGCCGTCGCATCGGCGCGGTGCAGNANGCCTATGACAAGGCACACAACAAACTGGCTTCCGGACGCGGCAGCCTGGTGCGCCGTGCAGAGTCCATGCGCGAACTAGGGGCGGAGGTGAGCAAGTCGCTGCCTCAGAACCTGATCGAATTCGCGCCCGGCAAGAGCGAAGGCGAGAGAAAGAAAGAGCAGGAGGAGCCACCTCCTGCGTCCTCGTTGTTTGATTGAGTTTNGCGGGGGTGAATAGTGCCGAATAGCCTGAACGCGAGGATCTTTCCTGCCAGGCGATGTNGTGGCCAGTCTGCATCAGGCCTATCCATGCCCTGNGCCACAGGTTGATNAGTTCATAGCATNNTGNGNGAAGCGCGCCCNGTGTGTTCTAGCNTGCGACACCGCCCTCCGGTGTCGAGCCTGGCAAGTGATCCGGGCGGNCTGCGGGGGNTGCAGCCGGGGCGAGATGGNNTGTTTTGCGGAGAAGGTCCAGTNGTAGCGACTTCAAGAGCCACGGCGTCGCCGGTCTAGCGAAACGTTGTCAGTAATGGGACCGGGCTTCCACTTTGGCTACATGGCGGCTGGGTCTCAAACCGGCACCGCAGTGTAACGGCAGGGCCTTTCCGGTAGAGTGGCTGCGAACGTTCGCTCGCGTATCGGTCACATGACAGATGAAACAAAAGGGGCTGGTGAGCCCGGTGGGGATCGCGCCGCCGCATACTGGCGCGCCAATATCCGGCTGATGCTTTCGCTGCTTGCGGTATGGTTCCTGGTTTCATTTGTCTGCGGCATTCTGCTTGTGGACTGGCTCGACCAATTCCGGCTGTTTGGNTTCAAGCTNGGTTTCTGGTTTGCCGAACAGGGTTCGATCTTTGTCTTCGTCGCCCTGATCTTCGTTTATGTCTGGCGCATGAATCGACTTGACCGAGAATATGGCGTAGACGAGTAAGGTCATGTGCGCGGCNGTAACACTACATGCTGATAGGGAGAGACCGTGTCCGTCCAGTTGATGACCTACCTNTTTGTGGGTCTTTCTTTTGCGCTTTACATCGGTATCGCTATCTGGAGCCGATCCGCCTCAACCAACGAATTCTATGTGGCGGGTGCACACGTGCATCCGCTGGCGAATGGCGCTGCTACTGCGGCGGACTGGATGTCCGCAGCCTCGTTTCTGTCGATGGCGGGTATCATCGCTTTTGAAGGNGCTGCTGGCGCTCGATACCTGATGGGCTGGACCGGCGGCTATGTCCTGCTTGCACTGCTGCTTGCACCCTATCTGCGCAAGTTTGCCAAATTNACNGTGCCGGATTTTGTCGGTGACCGCTACTACTCACATACCGCNCGCCTGGTTGCGGTGCTTTGTGTGATTTTCATCAGCTTCACGTATGTCGCCGGCCAGATGCGAGGGGTGGGTGTGGTGTTTTCGCGCTTTCTCGAGGTTGATATAAATACCGGCGTCGTTGTTGGTATGGCGATTGTTTTCTTCTACGCAGTCATGGGTGGGATGAAGGGCATCACTTATACNCAAGTAGCACAGTATTGTGTGCTCATATTTGCCTACCTNGTGCCCGCAATATTCATCTCAATCCAGTTGACCAACAATCCNCTGCCTATGTTTGGTCTCGGTAGTACTATGGCGGACGGTTCCGGGGAATATCTGCTCGACCGGTTGGATGGCCTTACGACAGAGCTTGGGATGAGTGCCTTCACCGAGGGCAGNAAGAGNACGGTCGACATGTTTTTTATCACGGCGGCGCTCATGGCTGGNACGGCNGGCCTGCCACATGTCATCGTGCGCTTCTTTACNGTGCCNAAGGTCCGCGATGCGCGCGTTTCTGCGGGCTACGCATTGGTCTTCATCGCGCTGCTCTATACCACTGCGCCAGCAGTTGCTGCTTTTGCGCGGATCAACATTATCGACAACGTTGATGGCCTTGAGTACGGGAGCGCGCCGGAGTGGTTCACCAAATGGGAGGATTCGAACCTCATCGCTTGGCAGGACAAGAACGGGGACGGAATGGTCCAGTACCGGGGTGGCAGGGCGTTTGCCGGCAGNCCGACCTTCATCGGTGAACGCGGCGCGACGGGTGAACGCCTAATCTCGAATGCGCCCAACGACAACGCCAATGAACTCTACGTTGACCGGGATATCATCGTGCTTGCGCACCCCGAGATTGCGCGCCTGCCAAACTGGGTGATTGCATTGGTTGCTGCCGGCGGCCTGGCCGCGGCTCTGTCTACCGCCGCAGGATTATTGCTGGTTATTTCGACAGCTATCTCCCATGACCTGCTCAAGATGACCTTGATGCCGGCTATCANCGAACGTCAGGAATTGCTNTNTGCACGTATCGCCGCCGCGGTCGCGGTGGCCGTAGCGGGGCTNCTGGGGATCTACCCCCCGGACTATGTAGCAAACGTGGTGGCCCTTGCGTTCGGGCTTGCCGCGGCGAGCTTTTTCCCTGTAATTCTGTTGGGCATTTTTTCAAAGCGAATGAACAAGCAGGCGGCCATTGCAGGCATGTTGTCGGGGCTGCTCTTTACTGCAGCCTACATTGTCTACTTCAAGATCGCGGCGCCGGAGAACAACAACACTGAATACTGGTTATTTGGGATATCTCCAGAAGGAATTGGAACGCTTGGCATGTTGCTCAATTTTGTAGTTGCTGCGCTTGTGATGCGGGTGACGCCACCTCCGCCGAGGCATATTCAGGCAATGGTGGACAGTATTCGGATCCCTGCGAGCAGGGGCGAGCCGGCGCATGCTGAGGCGGAAGCGGTCCACGGAGCGGCCAGAAGCGACACCGCATGACCGTCAATGGCAATACGCTGATCGAGCGCTACTGCGAAGAGGGCATCAGGCGGGTCAAGCTGGGTATTTGCGATGTGGACGGGGTGCTCCGCGGTAAGTACATCAGCATCGACAAGTTTGCGGCGATTGCGTCCGGAACCTCCGGGTTCTGTGACTGCGTACTTGGCTGGGACGTGGATGATCAGCTCTACGACAACGCGACGATTACGGGGTGGCATACGGCGTTTCCGGATGCGTCCTATCGGCTTGACCTTGCGAGCGAGCGCCGTCTGGTCGAGGAGGGCGGTGTACCGTTTTTCCTGGGCCAGTTTGTGGCAGCCGATGGAGAAGAACTGCACCCAGTTTGTCCCCGCTCGCGCCTGGCGGCGGTTCTGGATGAGGCAGCCGCTATGGGGTTCGGCGTCAAGCTGGGCTTTGAGTACGAGTTTTTTGTGTTTCGCGAGACGGCCCAGTCGGCACGTGACAAGGGCTTCAGGGATCTTGTACCCCTGTCGCCGGGCAACTTTGGCTACTCCGTGCTGCGCGCCAACACCTATGCCGAACTGTTTAATGCTTTCATGGACTACTGCGTTGAACTCGATATGGCGGTTGAGGGGCTGCATTGCGAAACTGGGCCGGGGGTTTGGGAGGCCGCCATCGCAGCGGACGCGGCGGGACTGGGCGCGGATAAGGCCGTCCTATTCAAGACGTTTGCGAAGACTTTCTTCCAGCGTAGGGAGATGCTCGCTACGTTCATGGCGAAATGGTCGATGGACTATCCTGGCCAGAGCGGTCACTGTCATCAGTCACTGACCGGGCCCGGTGATGAAAATCTCTTCTATGCGCCGCNCGCCNAAGACGGCATGTCGGANCTCATGCGTCATTATGTGGCGGGGGTAGTGACTCATCTTCGGGAGTTNCTGGCTGTCTATGCGCCGACAATCAACAGCTATACGCGGCTTGTTAAAGGGGCCTGGGCCCCAACGGCGGCGACCTGGGGACTGGAGAACCGTACCTGCGCATTGAGAGTGATCCGGGGTGTAAATGGTCAGCGGATGGAGTTCAGGATTGGCTCGGCCGACGCGAANCCATACCTCGTCGCCGCAGCAACGATTGGCGCGGGTCTCAAAGGTATCCGGGACAGGCTTGAGCTGCCGGAGCCGGTGCGCGGCAATGCCTATGAGCAGCAGGACAAATTGCCTGCAGCCATGCAACTGCCTGGGTCCCTCAAGGAAGCAACTGCCGATTTTGTCGCTTCGGAAGCGGCTCGAGAGATTTTTGGTGACACCTTTGTCGAACACTACGCGGCTAGTCGGGANTGGGAAGTTCGGGAATACGAGCGTCACGTGAACGACTGGCAACTCGAACGGTACTTCGAAATCATATGAGCGGTCTACGTCGCATTGGCATCCTGCAGCCGGATGCGGTCCTTGAGCAGTTTCGGGGGGANTTTGGCGACTATCCAGCGATGTTGGCCGACGTGCTGAACCAGGCGGCCAATNCCGGTGAGTGCCTCGAATACACGGCCTACGATGTGATGCGGGGAGAGTATCCGGCAGAGCTTGGGGAATGTGACGCCTACGTGATCACCGGTAGTCGGGCCAGCGTATACGACGAAGAATCCTGGATTCAACGCCTGGAAGACTATGTTCGAGTGTTGCACGCGGCCCGTCACAAACTGGTGGGCATCTGCTTTGGCCATCAGATGGTGGCGCGAGCCCTCGGTGGTGCAACTGAAGCAGCCGCAGTGGGTTGGGGGGTTGGCATTGCTGAAAGTGCNGTGGTCAACCCTGGCGATTTCATGCAGCCAGCACTTAAGCGTTTCAATCTGCTTGTTTCGCACAGAGATCAGGTTNNNCGCCTTCCGNNAGGNGCNANAGTGCNTGCGGGCAGCGGGTTCTGTCCTATCTCAATTTTCACAGTGGGTCGGCACATCCTCGCGCTGCAAGGTCATCCTGAATTCGTCGCCGAGTACTCCAAAGTTCTGATGAACATGCGCCGAGACCTGCTCGGCGAACCCGTCTGGGCCAATGGCGTTGCCTCACTCGAGGCGGCCAACGATCGTGCCACAGTCGCGCGCTGGATCCTGAATTTTATCTTTGGCTGATGTTTTGGGCGTCAGCGCAGGCGCAATTACNAACTGTAATTTATGGTTGGGAGGTGCACTGCATGTGTTGGTGTTCTAGCGTCTACCTTAGGGAATGGGCTCGAGTGGAGGGTATTGCGGTTTAGATGGCCGGCGTAGGGCTAGTGGTTGCACGCGCGGCATTGGGTGTGGCGGCTGGACCGAGTGCAGCTGAGAGTACTGCCGGTACCAGTGGTTGCGGAGCAATCTGAAGATTTCGCCGACGCGCGCCGGTGTCGTTGACGGATGTCGCGCTGGTTTAGCTGTAATTGGCGATTGACTGCTAGCGAACGAGTTTTGGTTCATGCTGCACCGGGTTAGGTGTTGGGCCATTGCTTGGCTAAGCGCAAGGAGCTGGCGGTACTCAAACTGCGCCGCAAGAGTCAGCGCGCAGCCTGAGGACGGCGCGCCGAACTACCAGCGACGAGCGGGAAGTCTAGAAGACTCAAGCATCATACTAATTTCTCTTGATTTTCCTCAGGTACCGAAAGTAAAGAAAATTTAGGTTGTCATCCGGCTGGCAAGCTGTGTGTGCGGGACTCGGTTGCTTATCCGGGTCTGCATAAATGGTGATTTTCGCCAAGGCGAGATGGTGTGAGCTGCAACCTTCTCAGGGTTGGCCAGGGCGGTAACAACGCGTTGCCGGTATACTTGGTTCGCCCCCTCTTTGAGCAGGGCGAGTCGCTGAAACCCGTTACGGAGAAGACTATGAACGGCGCCGAAAGCCTGCTGGNAACCCTCATCAACAACGGTGTGGAGGNCTGTTTTACCAACCCNGGGACCTCTGAGATGCACATGGTTGCCGCAATTGGCAAGACGACCGGNATGCGCTCAGTGTTGTCGTTGTTCGAGGGGGTATGCACTGGNGCGGCAGATGGCTATGGCCGCATGGCTGACAANCCGGCGTGCACCCTGNTGCATCTGGGGCCNGGGCTGTCCAANGGTTCCGCCAACCTGCACAACGCGCGAAAGGCAAACTCGCCNGTGCTCAATTTNATTGGCGATCACGCGACCTATCATAAGCAGTACGACGCCCCCCTCACCTCGGACATCATCGGTCTCGCGGGCCCCGTATCTCACTGGGTGCGCTCGGTGGCGACCGCAAACGATCTGCCCAAGGATGCCGTCGACGCGGTCTATGAGGCGAACCACCAACCTGGACGAATCGCAACCCTGATTGTTCCTGCAGACTGTGCGTGGGATGAGTCGATTGAGCCCCTGCTNGGCCGGGCAGCACCTGAGACCCCGAAGGCTGACTCTGCGGCTATACGTACGGCTGCTGACCTGCTTGCTAACGGCAAGCCTACGGTGCTGTTGATGTCCCATCTTGCGCTGAGCGAAGAAGGCGTAGCTNTGGCTGACAGGATTGCGCAAAAGACCGGCGCGCGGGTGTTCTGTGACACATTCACGAAACGCTTGTCGCGTGGCGCTGGACGGGCTCAGCTCGAACGGTTGGGCTACTTCGCGGAGCAGGCCACCGAACAGCTCAAGGGGGTAGAGCAGTTGATCATGGTNGGTACTAAAGCGCCGGTTGGCTTCTTTGCGTACCCCGGTAAACCTAGCGAGTTCTACCCGGAAGGCAGTATTCTGCANACATTGGCTGACGTGGGTGAAGATGCAGAGCAAGCGTTGGCCGCNCTTGCCGAGGAGGTTGGAGCGGCTACGACGCCACCGCGTCTTGTGCAATTGGCANCGCCCGGCCTCGGTTCGGGTGAACTCGAACCCAAATCCATTGGCCAAGCGATCAGCACGCTGCTGCCGGAACATGCCATCGTGGTAGATGAAGGCGCTACCGCGGGCGGNCCGACGTCTGGTATGTGTGCAGTTGCACAGCCTCANGACTGGCTGTCGCTGACAGGTGGCTCNATCGGCTACGGTCTGCCTGCAAGCGTTGGGGCGGCTGTAGCGTGCCCGGACCGCAAGGTAGTCTGTGTCCATGGTGACGGCGGTGCGATGTACACGATTCAGGCGCTCTGGACGATGGCGCGTGAAAACCTTGATGTGACCGTCGTGATTTTTTCCAACCGTAAGTATCAGATTCTGCAAGTCGAACTGGCGCGCGTNGGGGCCCAGACGATGAACAAGAAAACCCTCGATATGCTGGATCTAACNAATCCTGATTTGAGCTTTGTTGAGATGGGTCGGGGCATGGGGGTTGAGTCCTCATTGGCAACGACGGCGGAAGAGTTCAATGTGCAGTTTGAATCAGCCATGAAGCAGAGTGGGCCGCGACTGATTGAGGCAGAACTCGCTCATGCTGCTCCTCGCGGGATCTGATTGCAGCGTGAAACACTACGGCGCTGCTACGGTGAGACTAGTTACAACAAAGCGCGACGGTACCAGGGGAGCACGGACGTGCCCTGAGCTAAACGGGCCGGGCCCAGGCTGAGGGAGGCCCTCGCGGCAAGGCTAGGTCATCGTAGGTTAGAGTTGGTTGTTCTATCACCACTTTTACGGGCACAGCAGACGGCAGCCCCGACCCCTTGAATACTCCCAGGGGTTGACCAAACAATACAACGTCGTCGCCGGCTGTCACGATGCCTGTGTCAGTT
>PAWP01000086.1 GCA_002714125.1 Gammaproteobacteria bacterium | reverse complement strand
GGTTTTACGGAGGACCTGGTGATCCAATTGAAATACCTAACTCTGATTGCAGTCGACATATTTCTGTCTCGCCGCGTAGAGCAGGAGATCATCATCGACCCCCAGGGCGTCGAGATGCCTAATTACGATGCGGATTTAGCCACATGCGACTCATATGTGGCTTGGCTGGATTTTGGTAATCGCGCCGTGCAACGTGGTGCTGCGGGAGTGGTGGTGTGTGCAGTATTGTTTTGGGCGGTTGTACCGAATCTGTTGGAGGTCCTGTGCGATGGACCGCGGCGGCGGTTCAAGTTTCTTTTCTAACTTGGAAAATCGCGGTATGTCGCATTCGTGCAATTTCTAGCTGGTTCCCCGCGTTCCACAGAGAACCGTCGTTGACAATGTAGTGATGCCCTTTGCGCTCGTACACATTGAGGCAGTGACCGGTTATCGCAAAGGTGCCACCACTGTGCCCCTGTGCTAGGTGTTGAATCTGGCTGCGGGCATGGATAGCCGGGCCGTATCGATAGGTCCGGCGCAGTAGCCCGATCATCTGACCCGCAATCCATGCTGGCTGTAATAATCCTGCCTCGTGATACCGGTCCGGCCCGTGGCCGTAAGCATAAGGCAGGAAAGAGGCATTCTCTGACGGGCTCAAGTTGAGCGCTAGCGCTGGGAGCGATACACCCACAGGTGCGTTGGCCAGAGTGAGATCGATGCGGTTGTCGTCGTTTGGTACCGTGCCAGGCTCGAACGCCGTGGCCGTCAGTTCCTCGAACCAGCAGGCTTTACCGATACCGAACTGTCCTGCAAGGCAAATCTCGCCGTCCGCGCGCACCGTCTTGAATGTGGNGCCATCTATTGCCACTTNCATNGNGTTGCCGTGGTACACCGGCCGNCGAAAGCGCACATCGACCCAACCATCTGCCAGCCAGCCCGAGCCGTGTGCAGCGACAAATGCNTCTGACGTCCAGCCGTAAACGTGGATGCCTCCAACTAANGCACCCTCAAACCCGTATTCACGGCCACCGTCCGTCGAGTGGATGGGGTTGTCCGGTCGCGGNGCNTNGGGGTTCTGCATGAAGGCTGTGAACGTGTGGGTCATGGCACTGCTACCGGTCTAATGGCTCNCAATCATGCCATGGCNCGATTCGATCATTTGCCGCNACAGTGTCCACGGCCTGGTNCACACCGCCTGCGGTCNNNTTTTTNGGTTTGGTAAGCTGGCTCGGGAGTCCAGNACNGACGGCGNGGGTGATCTGNACTGCCCNTNGAATGCNGACCTATCGACTAAGTNNGCCGTTTCTCATTTTTCAGGGTTNNGCGCGTGCANGCCATCCAAATTGCCGTTNAGGTGGGTAAACGGGGNTACGNGATAGTCCGAAACCCGCTTTCCGCAGCCGATGTGGCCGGCATCNAACTGCATTGCGGCCATGGTTTGAAGGCAAACAAGCTGGTGGCAAAAGCTTTGGGGGGTTTCCGCACNGGAAGCATCTACGCATTGCTGGGCAAAGACCCCGTGTTCAGCCTGATTGTCGAGCACCCGCTGGTATTCGAGATGCTTGACGAGTTGCTGCTGCCAACTTAGCTGATCTCGGCAAACCCGACGCCCAACGTTCACATGAGCGAGACGTCCCAGGGCTTCGACGGGAGCAATGATGGGAGCCATGCTGCGAGACCACAAGGACCCACGTGGTCAGCACAATCTGGGCATCTGATGATTGCCACGCGGAAAGGGGCTGCCCAGATCATCCCCCGCAACCATCGCTGAGGCGATGAGAAGCCGGTCGCTGACGACCTGCATCTCGTGCCGGACGGGATGCCGTTGGGGGGTTCTGTTTTGATCCTTACAGGAACGGTTTACCACCGCGGCAGGCCAACCAATCCAAACAGAGCAAGATGGCGATCACGCCGCACTGTACTCTGCGCGGCTCCAGGAGTTGCTTGTTTACAGCGTTCGCGATCCAGGTTTCATGTGGTACGTTGACGGCATGCACCCCAAACACCTCTTTGCTCCTGACTACCAGGATCGCAAGGCCCATGGTGTGCAAGCCTGCGTTTTCTGGTTGGAGAAGAAGAATGAGCATTGACCTCAGATTTACTGGCGACACGGAACGCGGCGACGTTCTGCGCCGCGAATTCATCGTGACCCGCGATGCTCGGCCTGTGCCCGGTGTCCTGTGGACTAGCAAAGAGACCCAACCCGGAGCTCCACTCGTTCTGTACGGTCATGGCGCGTCGGGGGATCGGCACCAAGCTCCGATTCCGAAGATTGCCGGTGCGTTGGCGCGTCGTGGCATTTTTGGCCTGGCTATCGATGGTCCAGTCCATGGCCTGCGTAAGGTGGGCGATGGCGGGCGTGGCGCGTTTGGCGAGGTTATGCGCAGCGAGTCCATGGTGGAAGATATTATCGCAGATTGGCGTGCGGTCCTTGGTGCAATACAGAGTGAAACCGTTGTGGGGCAGGGGCACCTTGGCTATTTTGGGCTTTCAATGGGCACAATTCTTGGTACGCCGGTAGTAGCGGAGTTGGACATTGAGGTGGCGGTTCTAGGCCTGATGGGCATGATCCGGCCGACCGAAAAGTACGGTGAGCAACTGCGAACCGCTGCCGCCAATATCAATTGCCCGCTGTTTTTCATCATGCAGCTTGAAGACGAGCTCTTTGCTCGTGATCGCTGCTTAGACTTGTTTGACCGGTTCGCCTCGGGAGACAAGCGTCTACACGCAAATCCTGGTTTGCATCCCGACGTGCCGGCTGAAGAGGTCGATTTCGCAACGGAGTTTCTCGCGACTCATCTGCTGGGGGAAGCACCATCGGCCGAGGCAGCTCCAATTGCGGAGTAGTCCCCAGTTAGTTTGAGGAACTCCCACGGCACTTGGTGCCGGCTCCACGGCGGTCTGGCGAGCCCAAGTACTCNGCATTCAATCTTGGTCTATTNGATTTANATACTTTGCGCNTNGAACGGTCGGAGGCTTGGTCCATATAGATAGTCAATGGGCGCGTTCGTATAACGGGCGGCCACGCTTACGGGCTNATCTTTGAGTACATNNTCTCAGNCAGNTTCGAAGGTNAATTGTTGCTGCNCGGCCCGGCTTGATCTGTGGATCANNNAGATAATCTGTCGCNGCTTTGCGGAGTTGTTAGGTNCTCCGGGGNCCCAGAGTCTGACATCACGAATAAGGACTTCGCTCCGCATTGNCACGGGGCAAGCNGGGACTACTATTGCAGTTCGCGTCGCTGCAGTGCAGTTCGCGTCGCTGCAGCCTGGATGTCCTGTGGTTTGGCCNGGTGNANAAGCTGATGCGTNCCNNGCCNGAGCTCAATAGCGATATGNGCTCGCACCAGTCGTCAGTCGGAATGTTCACCACCAATTGCCGGGGTAGGTTGCGATGTCCTCATTCGGGACCAGATGGTTGGTGTTCGCGAGCANNTCCTACACACAACTGCCCGAGCCGATGGAATTGCCGTTATAGAACGTCAGCGCAGNCGGTGGACTCAGAACATTAGNNGTGACCTGATTCAAGGTTGGATTTATTANGATCCCGGNCAGGACAAAACNACACAGNGNTGGCGGTCCCTNTTGCAAATGTCCGTCCNTACGAGGTTTGCNACCGTANAGGTCTANAAACTNGNGCAGACGAGTGGTGTCCTCCCGNATGNGTGCTTNCAGCANCTCAAGTTCCGAGNACGCCTTAATTCCTTTGACCATTANNCGGCCGTCCTGCACCAGAGCATNACGAGTAGCTTGAAGTGCGCGCTTCGCCAGCAATGGGGAACACAGNTCGAAAAAANGGGGGGTGCGATGACCTGNATCANCCGGGAGNATTGGCGNTGAGAAAATCCTTGATNGCGCTGACGGTGCCNGCTATTTCCTTTGGCGCNTTCCAGTTTTCGAGTAAGTGCGCGTTGGGGGCAAGCTNCGCCACCTCGCGNGAGGTGGACTCGGGGTGGTAGAGATCACTGCCCATCAGTACGAGCATAGGTGTCTGACACTTGGCAACAAAGTCTCGATCTACCGACANGATAAAGTCGTGGTNGTACATGTTGCTACAGAACGAGGGCAAGTCCTTAGCGTCTACGTCGTCCCGGGTTTGTGCAAGCGGTTCAGCCCANGAGTCAAACATCTCGTAGAAGGCGTCCCTGTTGGCATCGGTGCCAATAGTCTGCTGCAACACTGCGGCAGCCACGCGTTGNGGCGCGGCGGCGATANCGCCCATGCAGTAGGGGCCTCCGATACACCCACCCAGCACATGGAATGCGTCGAACCCTAAGTAGTCCATGAGCGCGATGTGATCGGCGGTATAAGTCTCCCAGCCGTCAGCTGCCGTGATTGGTGCAGTTGAAGCGCCTGCGTTACGCTGATCCATCGCCACAACGGTAAATTGATCGGACAGTGCCGTAACAGGGTTCCATTCCGCGGTCTCCCAGAAGCTCATTGCCGAACGCATTCCACCGGGCGCGAACAGCAGTACAGGGAAACCGCTTCCGGTGGTCTCATAGGCAATGTTGGCCCCCGTTGGCAAGTTGGCTACAGGNATGNTCTTCTCCCTTAGTACGGCTTNCGGTGCGGCAATCAGTCAACCTGGTTGATGACNTNTCCCAGNGTTTTGAATACATGCTGAATCTGTTCTTGGTTAATGATCAGCNGTGGNGCAATCGCAATAATGTCCCCAGACATGCGAACCAATAGGTTGTTGTTAAAGAAGCATGTGTTGAGCACTTCGAGGCCGCGTCGTCCCGGTGCATCCGGATCAGGGCTGAGCTCAACGGCGGCCATGAAACCGTAGTTCCGGATATCGATGACGTTACGGCAGTTTGCAAGTGCGTGGACACAGGCTTCAAAAGTATCGCGCAGATTGACGACGTTGCTGAAAATGTCCTCGTCTCGGTAAACATCAAGGGTAGCCATGGCAGCGGCTGCCGCCAGTGGATGGCCCGAATAGGTGTAGCCGTGAAACAGCTCGATCTGGTCGGATCCGGAGACGATGCTGGTGTAGATGGCGTCCGACGCAATGGCGGCACCCATAGGTACAGCGCCATTCGTGACGCCCTTGGCAATGGTCATGATGTCGGGCACGACGTCGAACTCATAGCCGGCAAATGCGCTGCCAAGCCGGCCGAACCCNGTGATGACCTCATCAAAAATCAGCANCAGANCATGCTCGTCACAGAGGTTGCGCAAACGGCGCAAGTAGCCTTTGGGTNGGATGATGACGCCGGCCGANCCCNGGATCGGTTCNANGACGACAGCTGCGATCTGACTGGCGCCATGTTCGGCGATGATGTCCTTCAGCGCATCGGCCAGATGCGCGCCCTGCTGGGGTAGACCGCGTGAAAAGCGCGTCTCATTCAGCAGGGTGTGGGGCAGATGAACAGCAGGAATGCCTGCTCCAAACTGTTTCTTGTTGTTGGGCATGCCTCCTACGGACATGCCGCCGAAGCCGGTACCGTGATAGCCCTTGTCCCTGCCGACAAACAGGCTGCGGCTTTCGCCGCGGCTGTGGTGGTATGCGAGCGCGAGTTTCATTGCTGTATCGACGGATTCTGATCCGGAATTCGTGAAGAAGACGCGGTTCAGGTCGCCTGGGGTCAGACCTGCCAGGCGTTCAGCNAGCTCAAAGGCAATGGGGTGACCCATCTGGTACGACGGCGCGTAGTCCATCTCGGCGGCTTGCCGGGCTATCGCGCTGNTGATCCTTTNGTGGCCGTGCCCCACATTGCAGCACCAGAGCCCCGACGTAGCGTCGAGGACNTGGCGNCCCTCNGGCGTNACGTAGTACATTCCTTCCGCACCCGACAACATGCGTGGNTTGGCTTTGAACTGGCGGTTCGCNGTGAACGGCATCCAGTAAGCATCGAAATTTGCATTCATCGGGTTTTCCTTCGCGGTCAGCCTGGGTCTGTGGGTGTACTAACCCCTCAGTCCTCGGTGGGCGGGTCGATAAAGAGACTGGTTCTGCCACCGTCGACGACAAGGTCATGTGAGTTGACGAAACGCCCTTCGTCGCATGCAAGGTATAACGCGGCGTTTGCGATATCGATGGCAAGCCCGCTCTGGCTCAGCGGATTTGCCCTGGCAAGGTTTGCCTGCAGTTTGCGCATCAGGGCCGCGTTGTGATCGTCGGTGAGCGTATTGGCCCGCGCTGAGCCACCCCAGAATATGGGTGTCGCAATCGCCCCGGGTGAGATGGTGTTGCAACGGATACCGTCGGGCCCAAGCCTGACACCAGCAAGCTTGGTGTAGTGGGTAACAGCGGCTTTNGCTGCGGAATAGAGCAAGTCTCCCTGNGCATCTCTCAGCGCNGCAACGGACGAGTTGTTGATGATCGCCCCGCCGCCGGCTTTGCGCAGCAGCGGGATGCCATATTGCATGCCCAGAACCACGCTCTCGAAGANGAGCTGCATCGCGTAGCGGATCGCTTCGGCGGAGACGTTGTCGACTGCGCTCTGGGTCGGGCCGCCAGCGTTGTTGAACAAGATGTCGAGACTGCCGTGTTCAACCGCAACGATGTCGAATACTCTCTTGATGTCTGCCTCCTTCATGACGTCGGCTTCAACATAGCGCGCAGCCTCCCCGAGGCGCTCGGCGAGCGCATTGCCTTTGTCAACNGATCGCCCGGTGAAAANCACATGTGCACCGTGTTCTATAAACAACTCGGCGGTCGCTTCTCCGATACCGCTAGTCCCGCCTGTGATAACGGCAACTTTGCCTGACAGTTTGTCTTCCACCTCGTTGCTCCCTTCAATTCACCTCATCGAATCGGAGAATAGTNTATNTTGGGGGGTGTGCCGGGGCGAATCTATTCCTTTGCAGCGTGGTACATGAATAGCGCCCACGGTAAACTGCGCGCCTCGAAATTATTGTTAGGAAAAGTGCGTTGCTGTGAATCCTCTGGGCTCTATATACAAACTCTACGAGATGTTTCTTTGGAGGCAGATAAAGGGGGGACCAAAACCCCAACATATTGGGCTCATTCTTGACGGCAATAGGCGGTTTGCCGAATCACAGGGCCTGATAAGTAACGAGGGCCACAGCGTTGGTTCTGACACTCTGGAAGAGTTCCTCGGTTGGTGCTGGAAGCTCGACGTTCGCATCATCACTCTATTCGCATTCTCAACCGAGAATTTCAATCGCGCTGACGAAGAGGTCTCCTACTTGATGGAGCTTATCCAGAGTCGTCTGGTGAAACTCCGTCAGGACCCGTTGATTGCTGAGCAGCANGTCAAGATCCGTGTTATTGGCCGCAAGGAGAATCTCCCGCTAGAGATGAACCGAGAGATCAATTTAATCGAGGCACAGACGCGCGATCATNAGAGATTCCAGCTCAACATTGCCCTGTCTTACGGTGGGCGGGCCGAAATAATCGATGCTGTTAAGCGTATTGCCAACGAACTGCTAGAACAGCAGCTCACAGTCGGGGATGTGACTGAAGATCTNATGTCTCGCTACCTCTACACGGAGGGTATACCGGATCCGGATCTTATCATCCGCACCTCTGGCGAGGAGCGCCTTTCGGGCTTCATGTTATGGCAAAGCGCCTACTCAGAGCTCTATTTTACGCAGGTGTACTGGCCTGCGTTCCGGATGATCGATTTCTGGCGCGCGATACGAACGTACCAGCAAAGAGAGCGCCGGTTCGGGCGTTGAGGCGACGGTTTTCCTNTTTTGCAGCAGTCAACCAGCCATGCAGGCATACCTGTTCAACCAATCGGGTCGGGCTCGTCCCACCAGGGGTAAAATTCTGGCATGGCGCTGGCTTTCCCATCGAATTGGGCCTCGCGCTTTTCGAGAAAAGCCGTTACGCCTTCCTTACCGTCGCCCANGCTCTGGTANAACATCGCGAGCGAGTCAATGCGGTGCGCCTCCATGGGATGGGGCGCTGCGGAGTTCCGATACATCATCTGACGGGTCAGAGCCGTGGCGACGGGTGACGCCACGGCAATCCTGTCTGCGATTTCATACGCTGCCGGCAGTACTTCATTAGCGGAGTAGGGCCCCTTAACCAGACCCCCAGCGGCAGCCTCTTCAGGCGTCAGGATCTCGCCGCTGTAAGTCCACTCGAGCGCGGTAGCCATACCCACGATTCGGGGTAGAAACCAGGTGGAGCAAGCCTCCGGTACGAGGCCAAGGCGCTTGAANACAAACCCTATACGGGCGTGCTCTGAGGCCAAGCGAATGTCCATGGCAAGAGTCATCGTAGCGCCAATGCCTACAGCCGCTCCATTTATCGCGGCGATGACGGGCTTNTTGCAGTTGAANATTGATAGGGTTACGCGTCCGCCNAGGTCGCGGACGCCATTGACGACGGCCTCGTCGTCCAGCCGGTCGGTCAAGTCCGNNACTGTAGGAGNTTGCGATTCGTCCAGACCGAACACGTTGCCGTCGCCACGGAGGTCCATGCCAGNACAGAATGCGCGGCCAGCGCCGGTTACGACAATCGCGCGGACACCGTCGTCTTGGCTCGCCGCGTTGAAAGCCGTGATCAGCTCATGGGCCATCTCAACGGTGAACGCGTTAAGGAACTTGGGTCGCTGCAGAGTCAGCGTGAGAACCCGGTCTTTGAGCTGCCAGTTGAGAGTACTGAAGTCCATGCGTGTCGGTCTTTGAGATTTTGGCGCGTGAGAGTATCAGGAGGCGCAATTGAACGTAACTTTCAAGGGGTTCAAACTACGGTTTTGCCAGGTTTATGAGGCCTTTTGCGTGGCTGAGACTGACGACCGTGGGACGGATGTGGCCGCTGATGTAGTAGCGAAGGTAGCTGTAGCCACCGAACGCAAACAGTCTNGGGTTTTCGAGCTGGCGATGCGCGTTGTCAGCTGGCTNTTGGCGATGGGGTGTTTTTATCTCGTGTATGGCCGCGTTGAGGTGGCGGCAGCACGCGAATCCCTGACCGTTCTTGGGTACTTGGCCCGATTTTTTGGTGATGCCAACTGGCTGCTGTGGTTGTCAGTGATGGCGCCGTACTCAGTCTTTTTCTTTCTGGTTGACTCACATGCCACCTGGCGGGTTGTTCGCTGGTTCAATGCGCCTGATCTCAAGTACGCCCGCATGCTTCCCATAAGAGCCAGCGCCTATATTCTCTCGTTATTAAACGAACAGGTTGGCAAAGGGGCAATGACGCTCTATTTGCTGCGCCGACACAAGGTCCCAGGGTGGCAGGCACTCTCAAGCATGATTTTTTTAGGATTGATGGAGATCTACCAACTGTTGATCTTCTCTGCGGTTGGCGTGTTTCTCTATTTCGAACTGGTAAAAGAGGCTTCGAGTCAGTTGCCGTTGCCTATAATCATGTTGAGTGTATTCGCGCTCGCCTTTGCGTATTTCCCGCTGCACTACCTGTACTTTCGTGGCCACATTTGGCGTGGATTCGAACTTCGTGAACGTCAGCTTCTTATGGCATTCAGGAATGCGGTGCTCTTCGACTATTTGAAGGTCCTGCTATTCAAGGCCCCTAATTTGATTGGAGCCGTGTTCGTTTACACGATTGCGCTCGATCTGTTCAACGTCGCGGTCAGCTTTGGCCAAATGCTGGCATTCCTCCCAGTGATCTTTCTGGCGGCCGCGCTGCCGTTGCCTTTTCATGCAGGGGCTCTGTTGCTCTGGACTGTGCTGTTTCCGGACTACCCTGAGGTTGGGGCATTCAGTCTTGTCATGCACACCTTTTTCGTCAGCTTTAATGCTCTGATTGGGCTAGTTTTTCTACCTGTTGCGAACCGTGAACTGTTGAGCGAAAGCTAGCGTTCAGCGTCGGGAGTCTTGCTGGCCTCTCGGCCTGAGGCCGTCGATTACGGTTCGCCGTTCTGGCGCATTTGCGGTGCGTCANTGCGTAGCCGAAGAAATGCCCAGAGTCTGTCGAGCATTGAGANCAGCGTGCTNNTCACGAGCAACCAGCCACACCACATGAACGCATTTNNGGGGAGCAGATAGAGTTCCAGGGCATGTTCATACAAGGGGAATCCTGCCAAGACAAANTAGGCGATGCCATTACTGCGGCCGATNATGCTGGCGCGGAGCGGGGCACCGGCGAGTGCATCTGAGTCAAAAACGTACTGCAGAAAGGACGCCGGAACTACCAGGACAAGTGCCCAAGGGGATATGCCCAGCCACGCGAGCGCGGTGAATTGGATGGTTACAAAGGCAGCGTCGGACGCGTGATCGAACAACCCGCCCAAGACGCTAGTCGTGCCGGTGCTCCTCGCGATGCGCCCGTCTGCTATGTCTGTTACCACAGCGGTCGCAAACAAAGTTCCCGCGACAATCCAGTAGCCCGCAACCATCGACCAGGCGCAGGGTAAGGCCAGCACGACCCGCGAGAGACTGAGTAGGTTAGGTAGAATAGGGATTGTGGCCATGGCCTAGGAGCCTATTAGGTTTTTCATGATACGACCTAGCTTGCAGTTGCAGTAGTGGTGGCGCCCATTCCGTAGTTTGCAGACCGGTCTACGTTCGGGTGGTGCCCGAGTCTGCAAGCCTGTTGGACTGCAACGGCTCAATCAGACTTGAGCTGCTGTGTTTTCGTTGGTCTATCGTTCGCGTGCGTGGTTGGGGCCTATACTGCGGTTTTCGTTGTGCCGTCGTAGTTGCTTATAGCGGGACCGCACGACCCGCGTGTGGGTGGATGCGCCGAGCATTCGCAGGTGTTTATGGGTTAGAAAATGGAGGGCTCAATGCGGGTTGCAGTCACGGGTGCGAATGGTCACCTCGGTCGCCGACTCCTTGGAGAACTGAGTGCGGNTGGACACACTCCGGTCGCTATAGTGCGCTCCGATTCGGCCGCNCAGCAGGTGCGNGCAAAAGTGCNCGCTNCAAATCTGCACATTGCATCGTACGCGGATGANCCTTCGATCATCTCAGCATTGGATGGCTGCGGCGCTTGCATTCACNTCGTAGGCATTATTCGTGAGACTCCAAGCACCTCGTTTGAGGATGCGCACGTCGATGCCACAGAGGTGTTGCTAGGTGCGGCTGCCACCGTCGGCGTGGATCACATTGTTTACTACAGCTTGCTGGGTGCTGATTCCGGCTCAACCAATCGGTGCCTTTCAACCCGGGGCACTGCAGAGGAACTTTTCTCTGCAGCTGACATCCCGGTGACTGTAATGCGGGTTGGCATGGTTCTTGGAGAAGGCGACTACGCGGCGGCAGCGCTTGCCCGGCGCGCGCGCACTTCGCTTAATCTGGTCCTGCGAGGTTCAAGTCTGGAGCAGCCGATCTACGCCGCCGACCTGACGGCCGGCACCGTGCGCGCGCTGGGGGTCCCAAGACCTGGCATCCACGATGTAGCAGGTCCCGAAAGCCTGACCCGCGCTAGCCTCATCCATCGAGCCGCTGGCGTGTTAGGGCGCCAGACCAGCGTGATGTCGCTGCCTGTTACGCCCGTGCTGCTCGCGGCAGACGTGCTGGACAGGGTGATGACTGTTTCGCCGCTATCACGCCCAATGCTCGAAGTGCTGGACCACGATGACGACGTCGACCCGCGCCAAGCGGCGGATATGCTGGGTATTGAGTTGACATCGCTCGATGCTACGCTGCGGGCCGTGCTCGGTTAACCGTTCACCCTCCCAGGGTGTTGCCAGACTGTCGACGCAGAGTCGTAGCCGAATCCAACGAGGGATCGTCACCGACGCCCACGAGCGTCTTGCCAAAGTTGCGACCTTCCAGCATGGCGGCAAAGGCAGCGGGTGCCTGCTCTAGTCCGCTACTCAAGTCTTCACGGTACCGGATCCGTCCNGCGCCGACCCAGGCACCCATGCGCTCCAGGAATTCTGCCTGATGAGAGTCGACATAGTTGCCAACAAACAGGCGATGGACGTTCATTTGTTGACGCGCGAATGTAGCGGCGCCCATGGCCTGCCAGACCTCGCCGGCATCCTTGCCATCGGTGTTTCCGTACTGGGAAATCATGCCGCAGAGTGAAATTCGCGCGCCATGATTGAAACAGGGCAGCACCGCTTCGAAGACCGCACCGCCCACGTTCTCGAAATAGATGTCCACGCCGTCTGGACACGCCGCAGTGAGCGCGGCGCGAAGATTCGGAGCCCGATGCGACACGCAGCTGTCGAAGCCAAGTTCGGTCCTGACAAAGTTACACTTGTGCTGTGCCCCCGCAATACCCACAACCCGGCATCCAAGCAGGCTCGCAATTTGGCCTACAACCTGACCCACCCCGCCGGACGCGGCGGACACTACGACGGTCTCGCCAGCCTGCGGCTTGCACTGAGCAACAAGTCCGGCATAAGCAGTGAGGCCAAGCATGCCAAGCACACCGAGGGCCGTGGATATTGGGGCAAGCGTGGCGTCGAGTTGGCGTGGATGCATGTAGTTGAAGTGGCTTACGCCTTCGCCAACCAGTCCATAGGTCTGCCATCCGTTGGTATTGAAGATGTAGTCACCCTCGCGGTACACGGTTGATCGCGACGCTGTCACCTGTGAAACGGTGCGACCGTGGCAGACCTCTCCCGGCACCTCTATACCGCCACGCCTGCGCCCCCACTGGTAGGGGTCGAGCGACAGATATAACGTTCGTGTGAGGGCTTGATTGGGTCCTGGGTCGGGCGCGGCCTCGATTTCATACCGAAAGTCGCCGTCGGTCGGCCAGCCCTCAGGGGGGGTGCGTGCGAGTTGCCAATGTGGATTGTCATACATTGTCAGCTTGTCCTGTTTACGCCGGCACGAGCAGGTCGGTCTGGGTTCAAATGGATCTCATGATTCTGCAATCGGATTCAGCTGCGGTAGCCACGGCCCACATAGTCGAAGCCGTGCAGTTCGCGGTTGTCCGGGGACTGCAGGTGAACGTTATTGTGGTAGGAGCGGATCTCAGCAATGCGTCCGTTGCGGAAGCGAAACCACTCGGAGCCACGCAGGATTTCCATCGATGCTGCTCCGGGTGGCTGCCATGCCATGCTCCACTCGATGACTGCTTCAGGCTCCTGTACCAGCCAGTGATCGACGGACCAGTTTGCGTGCGTGCGCGGCCCAACCTTGGCCCAATAACCGGCTAGCCCCGCGGCCGTACTCACGGGCGCGTGATCGACAAAATAGTGGACCACGTCGTCCGTGAATGTGGCCATCATCCGCTCTACGTCGGCGGTGTTACACCCTGAATAGTAAGACTCGATGATGGCAATGTAGGGGTGTGGCTCTCGTTCGGTCATGGTCAGTTCAATCCACAAGCGCAGTGAGTTGGTATCGGGGCGCCATAGTAACCGGATGTCGCGGGTCATTTGAGGGGCGATTGCTATGCTAATCGGACCTCTTGGCGGCTTGTTTGACGGGTTCCTTTACCGTAAACACCAGCACGACCAACCCCAGCAGGCCCGCTGCGGCGGCCAGATGGAAGGCGCTTGCCAGGGTAAACGTGCTGGTTGCCGCACCGAACAGCAACGGTCCACCCAGCGAACCGGAGTCGCTCATTAGTCGCCATACTCCAAGAAACTCACCGCGCTCCCCCGGGGGCGCAAGGTCGGCACCAAAGGTCGCATTGATGCCGCTGCCGAGACCATTGCCGAGGCCGGTAACCATTGCGGCCAGCAGCAGATCGGAGAAGGTGGTCGTAAAGCTGGCCGTGAGCAGTCCAAGGGCCAGCAGTGCTATACACAGGAAGGCTGAGTGTTTTCGCCCGTGGTTGTCCATAAGGTAGCCGGCCGCCGGGAACAGCAAAATGTCGGTGGCAGCGGCTGCGCCCATTACGAAGCCAATTTCCGCTATGGACAGCCCCATCGCCTCACCCCACAGTGGGAGCAAGAGCGCACGCGCCGAGCGCAGGACCGTCAACAGCAACATTGCAAGTCCTGCCGTGGCGAACACGCGCCGGTGCGTGCTCACGATAAGCGGAATGACTTTCGTTAGTGACGGTGATTCTGCATGGCGGCCGCGCCGGTTTTGCCTGACGCCCCGTAGAACGAGGAGCAGAGAGACGATGGCGAGGACCGCGACGAGCACAAACACAGCTTCGAACCCAGTGCTTGTCGCAATAAGGCCAGCGACGACGGGACCAATCAAATTACCGGTACGCTGGATGCCCCCAAGTGCGGCGATGGCGCGGCCGCGCTGATGATCGGCTACGCCTTCACTNATATGTGTCAGCCTGCCGATGAGCCACGCGGACATCGAGCCNCCCAGCACAAACGCTGCGGCTGCGAGCAGGGCGGGGCTGCTGGCCAGTGNGGCGCAAGCGCTGGCGCACGCCATTAGGGCAACTCCAATCAGCATTGTGGCTTTGTCTCCGAGTCTGGTTGCAGCAAAGCCAGCCGGGACGTCAAATACCATGTTGCCGAGACCTCGCATGGCAAACACGAGCGCTGTGATCGCGGTACTGGCGCCGAGATCCAGTGCGAACAGCGGCAGGATCAGCAAGACACTGCCCTGGCACACAGACATCAGAAACGAGGGCAGATAAACCGACGCCGCAAGGCTTCGATATATCTGCCAGGTGCTCTGGCCTGGTCGTGTGCTTGGGGTTGAGCTGCCTTTTGTGTCTTTGCTAGTGCTCAACGATTACGCTGCACACAAACCGAGCCTGGCGACTCAATGATGGTGACCGCTTCTCCCTCCGTCAGCGCCACCGCGCCCAGCTCTGCGGAATCGGTGCTGCCGGTGACTAGGATCACCTCAGCTGACTTCTGAGTCTGTGTGGTCACCGCCCGCAGAGTCCGTTGCAGGCTCTCGTGACAGTCCATCGTAGGGATGACGATGCTGATCATGTTTGTGGCGTATTCACGTCAGGTACGGTTTGTTTGCGAGTAGTCAGGCTGAGGTCTCCGGATGGTTCTTTTTAGCTGAAGGCACTTTGTGGTTGAGGACTCTCTATTGTCTGAGGGCTCCGCGATTATTCAGGGCTCGGGGCTGGACTTGATCCTGCGCGTGGGTTTCGGATCTCATATTGAAATGTCGTGGATGGTAGGTGTAGAAACAACTTTAGGCCAGCGCCGCAACCCGCACCGTTGTCGCGGCTTGCAGNGGCCTGTTCTGAGACCTGGGCCGCTTTGGCAACGTCAGCGTCAGATNAATCGACCCAGGATAGCTGTGTCGGATCAACGCCAGCCTCTCAACCTGCGGTCAGCTCCGCATACATTGGTCGCGATTGCATTGAAGACATCTAGGAANACCCCAAAGTAAACCGGCTTGAGTCCCGCCGTTGCTGCNATCGGGGCCTCCAGGGTTAGCCTAACTATGTTCTTACCAGTGTCTGACTGACCCGAGGACGTACTTCACAGCTTGCCGGCTATGAGGTTGCTCAGTTTGTCGCAGTTTGCTACTCGCTCTTCAGTGCTGGTGCCCAGGAAGCTTATGTTCAGCGAAGTCACGCCATGCTCAACTAGTGCTTGCAGGCGATCAACCACGAAACCCTCTGATCCAACGAGCGACGTGGCGTTGAGATAGGATTCGGGAATTGCGGCCTCCGCTTCGGACTTGCGCCCTTCAAGGTAGAGATCCTGGATATGCCGCGCTTCTGCTTCGTAGCCGTATTTGCAGAACACCTGGTTGTAGAAGTTCTTTTCGCGCGCACCCATACCGCCCACATAGAGCGCGATACCGGGTCGCGCCATGTCGCGGTACTGTTCCAGGCCTTCGCCTATGGCCACCGAACCGCCGGCATAGATGTCGAGGGGCGGTTGGCCCGGGTCACGTTTGGCATTACCACGTCGGAGCGCATCGCCCCACACTGCATCAGCGCCCTCTGCCATGTAGAACGCGGGCAGCCATGCGTCGGCGAGTTCTGCAGTCAGCTCAACGCTCTTTTCACCCAAGGTGGCGAGTGCTATTGGAATCTCATCCCTCCAGGGATGATTGATGATCTTTAGCGGCTTGCCGAGGCCCGTGCCTTCGCCCTCTGGAAGCGGGATTTGGTATTTACGGCCGTCGTGGGTGAGCTTCTCCTCGCGGCGCCAGACCTTGCGACAGATCTCGATGATCTCTCTGATGCGCGTCGCGGGCGCATCGTAAGGGACGCCGTGGAACCCTTCTATGACCTGGGGGCCAGAGGCGCCGAGGCCGAGCATGCAGCGACCCTCGGATAGCGCGTCGATACCCGCGGCCGTCATGGCCATCAGGGTGGGTGTACGTGAATAAATTGGCAGAATGCCTGATGCGATGGTGACGCGCTCGGTTTTGGCGGCGAGATAGCCCATCGCGCTTGGCGCATCAAAGGAATAGGCCTCAGGCACCCAAACGACGTCCAACCCAGCTTTCTCCATCTCCACGATTTCGTTGGTAGCACCTACATAGCCCTGGGCGTAGCTCATCAGTGTCGAAATGCGCATGCTTTAGGCTCCTAGCGGCGGGTTGGCTTAGCTGTGTCAAGTGCGCCGAGTGTCTGCCATCCCGTAGCCTTTATCAATGCGGCCAAGCGCCGGCATGAGCACTGCTAATAGCAACGTCGAAGCCGCGAGCAGTATGGCACTGAAAACCAAGGCAAATTCGATCGACTTGTACTCTGCGATAAAGCTTATCGGGATGATTCCGAGCGGCATGAGGCCATGTGACATCATGTCGATACTCATCACCCGGCCCCGCATTTCCGGAGTTACCGCAAGCTGGATCAGACTGCGGTTCATGCTCATGAAAATGGAACTGCACAGTCCCACCAATGCGACCGTGAGCATTGCTGTCCATAGGCTGGTGGATAGGGCGAACAACACGATCGCAACCGCCCAGAGCCCGGACAGCGCGTACATAGCGAGTCCTTTGTTACCCATCTGACTCATACGCGCCAGCCACAGCGAACCTATGATCGCGCCAACGCCCATTGCCCCTACCAACAGTCCAAGATCATCCGGCCCGCCGCCAAGAACATCTTGGTTGAACGCGGGCATGAGTGTGCTGACGCCCATGCCCCACAGAAAAGGGATGATTGACAAAATAATCAGTCCCAGCAGCAGTTCGGATCGCAGCACAAAACGCCATGCTTGTCTGATGTCGGCGAGGGCCCGCCCACCGGGTCGGACACTGGCTTTGCCTGGTGTCCTGACCAGAAGAATGGAGGTCGCCGACACGAAGTACAGGACTGCAATCACGATGTACACAATCCCTACCCCGTATGCGGAGTTCGTGTTGCCTCCGGCGATTATGGCAATCAGGCCGCCCGCCAGCGCAGGGCCAAGGATCCGCGCCAGATTCATGCTGGTTGTCGACAGCGCCATCGCGTTGAATATCAGGCGCTCGCCAACGACATCCGGAATGAACGCGGTCCGGGCGGGCATGGAGAGTGCGAGTACAGTGCCGTTGAAGAAGCCAAACCAGATGAAATCCCAGAACGTGACGATGTCAGCCATGAGAAAGACGGCAAGCATGAGAGTAGCGACACAATTGAGCCCCTGAGCAATAGCAACCACTTTCTTCTTGTTGTAGCGGTCCGCTAACACGCCGCCGACGAGCGAGAACACGACCTGCGGCACCATGAACGACAACATCACCCAGGCCAGTTTGGTGGGAGACGTTGTCATCGCGTAGACCAACCAGCCCCTGGCGACCATCTGCATGTTCATGGCGAAGCTGGAGGCAAGGTGGCCACACCAGACGTACCGGAAGTCTCGAACCCGTAAGGAATCCCACATGCCCTCGCGGCCATCGGTGGACGCGGCTCGAGCAGCTTCTGGTGAGGGGGCTGACAAGAAAGGATTCCGGCCCCAGACGGGCTGCTTTGCCGGTCGTAAGAGGCTCATTTGAGACGATTTGAGCTTAACACAAGGGCTACCCACCCAACGCGATAGTGTGACTGCACCGCTATGAGGTGAAACCGGTTAGCATCCCGCTCCGGTAAAAGTTAACCGAGTGGAGATATTCTCTTTGGACAACGCCACGATACGTCGGCTGCTCGACAATGCCCGCACCATCGCCATGGTGGGCCTTTCAGCTAACTGGTATCGGCCGAGCTATTTTGCCGCTAAGTACCTGCTTGACCATGGTTACAACGTGATCCCGGTCAACCCGAACTACGAAGAGGTGCTGGGGCAGAAGGCTTATCCCGACCTACAGTCGATACCGGAACAGGTTGACGTGGTTGATCTTTTTCAACGGGCTGAGGCAGTACCCCAGTACGTCCAACCGGCGATCGACATGGGCGCCAAAGTGCTTTGGTTGCAGCTTGGGATTGTGAACGATGAGGCGGCGATGCAGGCCATGGTGGCGGGTATGACAGTTGTGCAGGACCGCTGCATGAAGATNGAGTATGCGCGTCTCTTTGGCGGACTCAANTGGTCGGGCGTCGACACNAAAGTCATCAGCGCACGCCGGCCGCGGCGGCTGCCATGACGTTGGCATATCTCNACTGACNTCAGTAAAACGGTGGGCATTAGNAGCGTCAGGACGGGTCAANCAGCCAGGNTCCCAGGNAGCAAGTATGAGACAAGGATAGCTATGAGCGACAGAGAATTTGGCTTCGAGACCCGGATGCTGCATGCGGGACAAATCCCNGANCCNGCGACCGGGNCTAGAGCCGCACCGATCTACCAGACAGCAGCCTATGTCTTTGATGACACCGATCATGCCGCGAGNCTNTTCAACCTGCAGACATTCGGCAACGTATACAGCCGTATGTCCAATCCCACGACGGCCATGTTCGAGGAGCGCATGGCGTCTCTGGAAGGAGGGCGTGCCGCGCTCGCTGTAGGTTCCGGTCTTGCCGCACAGATGACCGCATTGTTGACCCTCCTCGCGGAGGGCGACGAGCTTGTATCGGCCAGCACCCTNTACGGCGGTACCTACTCACAGTTTGATGTTACGTTCCGNCGGATGGGAATCAACACCGTGTTTGTGGATCCGGANGACCCNGAGAACTTTCGTGGTGCGATCACGAAAAAAACAAAGGCNGTATTCATCGAGACGATNGGCAACCCCTCCAATAANGTGGCTGACCTTGAAGCGATNAGTGCCATCACTCGNGNAGCAGGNGTGCCACTTGTAGTAGACAACACCTTTGCATCGCCTTANCTCTGNCGACCATTCGAACATGGTGCGGACATTGTGGTGCACTCTGCCACCAAGTTCATTTGCGGCCACGGTACGTCGATCGGTGGCGTGCTGATCGAGTCTGGTAAGTTCCCCTGGGATAATGGTCGCTTTCCGGAGATGACCGAGCCCTCGAAGGGGTATCACGGCGTGCGCTTCTACGAGACCTTTGGTGACTTTGGTTTTTGCATGAAGGCGCGTCTGGAGACGGTCCGGACCCTCGGGCCGTCTATATCTCCGTTCAACTCGTTCATGCTCCTGCAGGGCTTGGAGACCCTGTCCCTGCGGATGGAGCGTCACGTGGAAAATGCGCTAGCGGTTGCTAGGTATCTTGAGGAACACCCAGCGGTGGCGTGGGTCAAATATGCCGGCCTTTCGTCCAACCCGTATTTTTCGCTCGCTCAGAAATACCTGCCAAGGGGTGCAGGCTCGATCCTGACTTTCGGGATCAAGGGGGGTCAAGCGGCCGGTGTTAAGTTTATTGAGAGCGCCGAGTTCCTGTCACACCTAGCAAACGTTGGGGACGCTAAGACGTTGATCATCCATCCTGCGTCTACAACGCATAGGCAGCTTTCCGAAGAAGAGCAAATCGCAGCTGGTGTATCTCCAGACATGATTCGGATTTCGGTTGGCCTTGAGACGCTAGACGACATCCTCTGGGACATTCACCAGGCATTGCAGGCGTCCCAACGCTGACCGCGGCGTTTCAGAAGCCCGCGCGTAAAANCTACTGAAATGACAGCAGCGGCTTGCCAGTCGCGAACGAAATGGAGAAACAGATCATGGCATCCCAAGCCAGAACCGCAGCTATCGTAGGTATTCACGAGTATCCGTCTCGCGATGTCGATGGCCTGATGAACGCGCTGCAGATCAAAGCCCAGAGCGCTGCTCGGGCGCTAGAAGATGCCGGGCTGACCTGGTCTGACGTCGACGCCATCTATGACGCCGGTGAGGGTGGAGGTATGGCCGGACTAAATATTGCGGAGTACTTTGGCCTCTCACCAACGGTCATCAATACTACGGGCGTTGGTGGCAGCAGCTATGAGTTCCATACCGCGCACGCGCTCCGCGACATTGCCGCTGGCAAAGCCCGGGTAGCACTTATGACCTACGGATCGACTTCCCACTCAAATCGGATTGCCATTGGTGTTGGTGGTCGGGGCGGTGGGGGCTTGCACCCTGCTGACAACATGGAGGGACATGCCGGAATGACGCTGGTTTCGAACTACGCCATGGTTGCTGCCCGTCATATGCACGAGTATGGCACTACCAGTGACCAACTGGCGGAAGTCTCTGTCGCAACACGGGCACACGCCATGCGCAATCCCGAGGCCGTACNGGCCATGACGGACCTTGAGTTTCTGGATATTCGCGAGACAACAATCGAGGACGTTACTGGTTCTCGCATGATCGCCGACCCACTGCATCTGCTTGAGTGCTGCATGATCTCTGATGGCGGAGGTGCGGTTGTGATCGCCGCAGCGGATGTTGCGCGCAATTGCCGCAAGAAGCCGGTCTGGATAATCGGCACGGGGGAGGGCACCAAATACCCTGCGAACGGCGGTGATATAACGAGTAGCGCGGCCGTCATTTCAGCACCNCAGGCTTTTGGCCAGNCTGGAGTGACGGCTGCCGAGATGGACNTCGCGATGATCTACGATTCCTTCTCCATCACGGTGCTCACTCTACTTGAAGACCTNGGCTTCTGCCCGAAGGGTGAAGGAGGCCGNTACGTGGAAGGTGGCAAACTTCGTTTCGACGNGAGCGGTGGACCGGCACTAAATACCGACGGTGGNGGGCTGTCATCCAACCATCCNGGTATGCGCGGGATCTTCCTGCTCATTGAGGCCGCACGCCAACTGCGGGGCGATTCCAACTCCCAGGTAGCNGAAGCCAGACTTGCTGTCGCTCACGGCAATGGTGGCATGTTAGGAAGTCGACACTCTGCCGGCACGATCATTCTGGCGGCTGACTGATGGCGCACGGCTGGCCCTTTAGAATAACAACACTAAACAAATAAAATTGATTGCGAGCCCTGACTAAGTCGCAATTGCCGTAGAAGAACAAACCGGTTCCCCCACCAGGCGGGGGGAGAGAAAAGGAGCAATGTGATGTCAGACCCAACGCGCCCGTTACCCAATACTAATGAGTTTGATACCGGCCCCTTCTGGAAAGCCACCCGCGACAAACGCCTGACGTATCAGAAGTGTAACGATTGCGGCGCGGTCATCTTCTACCCACGCAGTCACTGTACGTCCTGCCTGGGTAGCTCCTTGTCTGTGTTGGATGCCAGTGGCCAAGGTACGGTCTACAGCTACAGTGTCATTCGCCAGAGCTACCACCCGTTCTTTCGCAACGTTGTGCCTTATGCGGTGGCATGGATTGACCTCCAAGAAGGGCCAAGGCTGCTCTCGAACGTCGTTGGCGTAGACGATCCGCATACGGACATATCGATTGGCATGGCCGTCGAAGTGGAGTGGGAGGAACACGTGGACGTCAGCGTGCCCCTGTTCCGGCCCGCACGTAATAGGGGATTGTGACAAGAACGTCACACAGGGTGCTGGACTAATCGTCGTCCTCAGATCATAAACCAAAGAGGGCCTGGCGCATGGCGTCAGACCCTCTTTGGTTTAGCTTGCCGGTCACGTAAGTTCGGGGCCGGGCAAAGGCTGATATAGGTCAGGCAGGCAGACCTACAGTTGCTGTACCGAATACGCGGGTCTCGGACTTCTCGTTCGTAATTGTGAGGTCAATCTCAACCACGTTGTCATCTTCATTGATGTCGGTGACAACACCCGTAATAGTGTGTGGCTGATCAACTTGAACCGGCGCCCGGAAGACCGTGTCGATGTGAGAAATATTGCCCTCCGGGGCCCACCGGTGAATCATTGCGGCGAGGTATCCTTGGCTCATGATTCCGGGCACGATGGCGCCTGCCAGACCCTCGTTACGCGCATATTCATGATCCGTGAATCGGCCGCCACCCCAGCTGGACGCTTTGCAGAAGCGACGGACGTTCTCGATTGAAGTATCAGGAGCGAATGTGGGCAGCTCAGCGCCAAACTCGACGTCAGAGATAATGGCTACGGTACTCACTTGATCTTCTCCCGAATGACGGTGCGCGTATCTGAGTTAGCAACGTGAGTGCCCGACTCGTCAAATAGTTCCATACGTGTCACGAGAAAGATCATCCGTCCGGAGCGGCCGGTTTTCGTGTAGATGTCGTGCAGGTGACTTTTACCAGTTAGGGTCTGGCCAGGGCGGATCGGTGCCAGCGGCTCCACGCCTTTCCCTGCATCCATACCCATGCCGCCTAGGTCAGGAAAGTCCTCTGGTGTGGCACGGCCGGCCAGTCGTGAAGGATAGGTTGCTGGCGCCTGAAAATCGGGGTGTTCAGGGTCAATAAAGCGGCCCCCGGTCTCACCACACGTGATGGCGTATTCAACGGTTTCGTCCGCGATTATGTCGAACTTACGTTCTTCGAATTCGCGGTTGAGGAACTTAGATTTAAGCTCCTCGATGTCGTGTTGCTGCTCTGGTTGTTCTGACAAGTTTATTGCCTCAGATTGACTGCTTCGAATTCTTCTGCCTTGAGCGCCTCTACCAACTCGAGCTCGGAGTTGATAGGCGCCGGAAAGCGAGTTGCACATTTGGCAACGTGACTGACGATGTGGGCATCGCTGCCGCCGATACCCAGATAGCCGTTGTCTTCGGCAAGTTTGAGCGCCATGTCATCTTCATTATCACGGCTGCCACCGTTGAAGACCTCAATCACGCGCACGCCATTGGGAATGCCGTAGGTCTCGATGTGTGCGCACATACCGACCCGGGTTCTGCCGGGGTGGCAAGGAACCGCGAGTGCGCCGTGCTTGTCTGCCGCAGCAATGACATCACTCAGCTTCAGCCCGATCTGTGAGAAGTCAAATTCTTCGGTCAGCGGACGCGTTACGCCAAATACCAGCACATGGCCATATTCCGTCTCTACTTCGCTGCCTTTGAGAATGGTGATGCCATATTCCACTGCAAGATCCGAGTAATCGGACTCATGGTCGTACTGGCGGTGCTCTGTCAGTACAAAGCCGTCGATTGGAATCTCGCGGGTACGAATCCACTGGCAGTAGTTCTGCACCTTGGCGCGCCCGTCATCAGACTTGATCGAGTGAGTGTGAAGGTCAAGTAACACGCAGACCCCTCCAGAAAAGTTGGCAAAAACTGCCACATTCGACTCTTGAAGGCAAACAAGTATGGGCATTTGTCGCGTCGCGAATGGCGCCGGATTCGATGCGATAATGTCGATGTTGGAGCTCGGCTTGGATGTTCTAGGCATGTCCGGTTTGCCCCGTTCATCCCATCGAGTTGGTTCGGGTCTCCGCACACTGCTAAGTGCGGGGCAATAGCGCATTTCCAAAACTCCGGGAGTAGAGAGTGCCTCGCGTCATTTTCAAGTACAGCGACCGGGGAAGCCTCGAATGCGAGGTCCGTCCAGGGGAGACGGTGCTGGATGCTGCACTGGACAACGCCGCACCCGGCATCATTGGTCAATGCGGTGGTGCTGCAACGTGCCTGACCTGTCACTGTCACGTGATTTCTTGGCAGGGACAACTCCCGGCAGTTGAGGCCCTCGAGGCGGAGGTGCTCGAGTACGTCTACGGTCAGGCAAATGATAGTCGTCTGGCATGCCAGATC
Source organism: Gammaproteobacteria bacterium (assembly GCA_002714125.1). Next base: position 2,254 of record PAWP01000086.1, on the reverse strand, counting down.
AGGGTGGACGCTACGCTCTCTGAGATCGTAGTGCGGCCGGCGAGTCGCCAAATTTGACCTAACGACCGATTCAACGGGCCGGCCTGAACGGAATAATTCGGGGTAGGAATACCGCCAGTGTTCCGGCCCGGACAACGAAAAATACCATGAGCGCGAGCCACAGACCGTGGTTGCCCTGGTTGCGCAGCAGCCACCAAGTGGCGAGGTAAATTGCCAGTGAGGCTAGCATGGCATTGCGCATCTCTCGGGTTCGGGCAGCACCGATGAAAATCCCGTCTAGCAGATAACTCCAAAGCGAGACTGCCGGCGCTGCGATTACCCAGGGGAGGTAGGCCTCGCAGGCAACAACAACCTCCGCGACGTTGGTCAGAAGCCGGATGATGGCCGGCCCAGAGATCCAGAACAATGCGCCCAGGATGAGAGAGGAGATAACAGACATTTCGGCCGCGGCACGGACTGTGGCCCGCAGTCGGTCGGCGTTAGTAGCACCGGTCGCGTGTCCAACGCGAGCTTCGGTGGCGAGTGCAAAGCCGTCGAGAAAAAACGCGGAAAACGATACAAACTGCATCAGAATTGCGTTTGCGGCGAGCATGGTGTCCCCTGACTTGGCACCTTGATTGGTAAACCACGCGAAACCGAAGGTTAGAGATAGGGTGCGCACCATGATATCGGCGTTCATGGCAAACATGCGACGCAGTGCGCGTCTGTCCATCAGGTTGGNAAAGTANCGCAGNGCGCTCGGGTATCGGCGTAACGCCATGGCAGACCCGACTCCGACCGCGAGCGCCTCTGCAATCACGGTCGCTGCCGCTACACCTGTGACTCCCCAGCCCAGCAGTACTACAAAGATTAAATCGAGGACTATGTTCGTACCATTGAGCAACAGTTGCAGCACAAGCAGGGCGCGGGTGGCCTGAGTGCCTAGGAACAGGCCCAATAGGGCAAGGTGCGCCAGGAACAAAGGCGCACCCCAGATCCGAATTAGGAAGTACTCACGGCTAGCGGACTCAACTGCCTGGCTCCCATCGGTAATCTCAAAGGCTAGATGGGCAAGTGGTTCCCGCAGGGCTATCAATACGCCGCCAATTGCAAGCCCAAGGATCAGGGCCCGGAGCACCGCGGTCTGCAACCCGGGTTGGTCGCGAGCGCCCGCGGCCTGTGCAACCAGCGCGGTGGTCCCCATGCGCAGAAAAGCAAAACCCCAGTAGAGAAAACTGAATATCAACGCGCCAAGCGCGATGGCGCCGATGAGAGCGGCATCGCCGAGGTTGCCGATGACGCCGGTATCGACCAGGCCCAGCATGGGTGCAGCCAGATTAGAGATGATGATCGGCCATGCAACTCTGAACAGCTGGCGCCTTTCGACGGCGGGGTCTGGCATGCGCGTGGATGTTGTGCGAAGGTGAAGGTATGGGAACGCCAGCTGGTTCGTGTTCTGCGCCCTGCAGAGCAGCGAGCTGGTCCTACGGCTTCAGCATACCACCGCACTACAGGTAGTCATGCTGCGGTTGGTCCTGATGTTGACCTGCTGTCGTTCGTCGGGGAACTACGTATTCCGCTTTATTGGAAGTGAATTCTCACATCTTTTAGGATTCGGCTTTCCATAATTACTCCAAAGTTCGTCTGGGTCGCGGAACGAAGGCGCTGTATCCAGAAGACCATAAAAAGAGAGCCTAAGATGCCCGATGCCGATCAGGTCAAATTTGTACTGCGACTGCCACCCACGCTTCACCGCAAGATCAAGCGTCGCGCCCGGCAGAACAATACCTCCATGAACAAAGAGATTACGAACATTCTCAACGAGTCGTTCTCGAGTCAGTCGATCGAGAAAACTCTGAATGAGCTTGTGGCTCGGCTGGAGAAGAAAAAGGTCATATGACTCGAGGGTTCAGCCGATCTGACCTGTATGTCTAACGCCAAAAAAACGGGCGACGTCCCTAGTATCGGCACATTGCAATTGATACTACTAAAGCCTTTAGCTTCTTTGGCTGGAGACTCTCCCTATCGCTGTTGCTCCCGACACAGCCGGCTCTTCCTGTCGCTTGTTCAGCTGATGGCTCTTCTAGCTGATTTCTCTCCGCCGCGGTAAACCTCCGCGGTGCAGAGGGTCGCCTTGGGGCAGCTGCTGGTGATGATGCTCAGTAAAGGATTCGCCAGGAAGTGTGCGACTGACCGGAATGTGCCGCAGGTGAACGTGAGGACCCTCTCTGACCTCGAAGTTTGATCGACAGTTGGGGAAACATGTCGTAGAGCG
>PAWP01000085.1 GCA_002714125.1 Gammaproteobacteria bacterium | reverse complement strand
AACAGTCCGATCTCAGCCTGCTGGACCCGGTGAAAGAAAGAGGTAAGATCTGGCGCGACGCCTGATAAGAGCCTTCAGCCAATAGGAGCACCCTGTTCCGCAGCCACTCCCGGCCGGAGAACCGCTGGTGAATCGGGCCCAGACGAATCCGGATGCACCTCGTTAACCGCGGTCCGAGGCCGGCGAGCAAAGAAAGGCGCGCATTGGCGTCCCCTCCCGCGGAATAGCCGTGGCTGGAGCCACCCACTAAGCCAGCTACGTCTAAGCCACGAGTCACGCCTGTATAGAAGCGATTCTCCGGGATCTGCGCGCCCCCGTCTGTTTGCCTATTTACGACCTGGAGATTGAGCGCAAGCGTTGAGCTNTCGGNCCACCAAGCTACAGCCCAAAAAACTGAAATCCANAAGGACNTGCCACGGGGAAGTCCAGAAGCTGCCGNGCCACCNGCGGTGACANCCANCCCGCNAATTGATGCCGANCCCNCCGGCTGNAGNGCTATTNNGCACCGTAGCNTTATTNNGNATACGANTCANNNTTTTTTGCANATGNGAATAANTCCNATTANACTNTGCGGCCTCATGGGTCGTCGGACCCTTGACCCGACATACGGGCATCAAGACCAAAACGGACAAATCAAGGACAACAAGGGGCCAAGAATTGGACAGAACACGAAGCAAGATCCTGACCGTAGCGCTGTTAGCAGGTAGTTTGCTGCTGGCGGGCTGTGAAGGGGATGACGGCAACAATGGCGCAACCGGGGCCACGGGTCCCGCAGGTGCGGCAGGTGCTGATGGTGCTGCAGGTGCTGCAGGCCCTGCAGGCGCCGCGGGCGCTGACGGTGCAGATGGCGCGGACGGCGGTGGTGTCACCGTAGCGCATGATCGCATCATAAACGCCGCCAACGATCTGCGTGGCATAACCTACGCGCGCGTAGGTGACCACGCCAACAAAATCTATGTGTCAGGCCACGTGGGTACAACAAATGAAACTCGTCAGGTCGTTGTCGGACGTCTGTTCGCTGACGGTACAGCCGATACTTCGTTTGCCGGCGATGGTTACCTCGAATTAGAAGCAACCGAAGAAGAAGGTGGCAACGACGAAAACGCTCTCGGCATAGCAGAGCTGCAGAGCGGCGACGTCATCGCGGTCGCGCGCGCAGTTGACGCCAGCGGCGGCGAGTCTGTCTACCTATTCCGCGTCACACCGGATGGCGCGCGAGCTGCCGGCTGGGGTGATGCACAAGGTAAAGTTGAGGTGGTCTTCGGCAACGCCAACGCTGATGACGGTGCCTTCCCGGGGGCACCTGTGGACGCGCCGGCAGATCTCGCGTGGGACATTCGCGTTGATCACAGCGTCGAAACCGATCGTGTCGTTGTGTTTGGCATCGGATCCGCAGGCGACGGGGTTCGCACAGACCGGGACCGCTATGTGACGCGCCTGGACATTACAGCCGCGGGGGCCACCCTCGACCCAGACTTCAACGGCGGGGCACCTTTTGCTTTTGGTAGCGGTGGTACCCTCGCTGCACCTGGAGTCCTAACCGACAACGCCCGTCGTGGAATGGTCGAAGCAGATGGCTCGATCGTATCCGCTGGCTACGCAGACCCTGCTGGAGACATCGACGAGCACGTAGTTCTGATCAAGCTAACGGCCGACGGCGAGCTGGACGCCAACTTTGGCGGCTTTACCGACGATGAAACCATCCTAGCTGCAACGCCTGGCATCGCTATCTTCAATCCCTTCCTCGTTGATGAGGGCTTTGCCGAAAGCTATGCGGTTGGTAAGCAGTCTTCGGGCTCGTATGTCACTATCGGCTATGGTGGAGCTACGCGCAATGACGGCACCGCATCCACACTGGGTTACGAGACGACCGTACGACAGGACGTGGTTGCCTTCCGCGTGGTCGACGGTCCTCAAGCTTCGCACGATCTGACCTTTGGTAACGGCGGAAATCTCGCCATACAAAGTGAAGGTCATGGCTTCCCCAGTGCTCAGGACCGCGGCCGCCATATGGAGGTCCTGCATGATGACCGCATACTGGTGACGGGTATGTTTGGCGGGTCTGCGGCCGCGTTTGTGCTCACGGCACAGGGTGTCCTCGACTCTACAGTTGCCGGTAACGGCATTCTCGAACTGCGAAATGATACGGTTACAAGCCAGTTCTTTGGCCTCGCTCAGTCCGCAGATGGAAGCCGCGTTGCACTGACAACGAACTCGAACGATAACGGCGCGCGGATCGTCATACTGAAGATTGCACCATAAGGTGCACGCTTAGTTGCGGTAAACTTGAGCAGTGCAGGTGGCCACAAAGGCCGCCTGCACCAGCTCAGGACAAAACAGGTCGACGGGGGTGGATATGACCCTTCAGATCGCCGGACTCAAATAGTCCGGTTCGTGCGCGGCTTCGGCCGCGCTTTTGCGTAGGAGAGCCACTGTTGATTGCACATATAGCCCATCGCTGCACACTAACTGGCAAGGCGCGCCCGGTGTTTTTCCCGGTCGCCGTACTCATTGCAGCATTGATGGCGGGCTGTGGTGGCGGTGGTGGCGGCGGCGGTGGTTCCGCCCCAACGCCAACGCCAACNCCAACGCCAACCCCAACGCCAACCCCAACCCCAACCCCAACGCCAACCCCAACGCCAACCGGCGACGACGCTCGTCGTGAGGTCCTCGAAAGCATTGCGACGCAGATCATTCTGCCCTCACTGCAGGCCTTCGACACCCAAGCCACAGCGCTGGAAACAGCCGTTGTCGCCCATGCGGCGACGCCAGCCGAAGCAGGTGCGCTCGCTACAGCCCAAGCCGCCTGGAACGAGGCGATGGACGCCTGGCAGCGGAACGAGCTGTTTCAGGTGGGCCCTGCAGGGCGCTCGCAAAACCCTGATGCGGTAATCGGGGGNCAGGATTTCCGCAATCTGATCTATTCATGGCCGCTTACGCTCGATGCCTGCGGTCTGGAGGAAGCTGCACTGAACGACGAGGCTATCGATTTCAACACGCCTATCAACGTATCCGGCCTAGGCGCGCTGGAACATCTACTCTACAACGCAGCTGCGCCCGCAGGCTGCNCTGCTCAGCCCGATGCAGCAGCACGAGCGGCACACGCAGAGAAGATCGCCTCACGCATNGCGCNGCNTGCTACNACGCTGCGAAATCGCTGGGAACCTTCCGAAGGTGACTTCATTACGCAATGGAGTGATGCGGGCCTCAGCACCAGCGCCAACTATGGAGAGCCCCAGGATGCCCTCGACGCGCTCTCGATTGCACTCTTCTACCTGGAGAAGGAATCCAAGGACCGCAAGGTTGCATTTACAACGGGCATTGGAGCGACCGGCCTTGAGTGCGCCAACCCCACAAGCTGCCCCGAGTTCCTAGAATCGCGGCTGTCAGGCAGAACGGGCGCTAACCTCATCGCGAATGTAGAGGCGTTTCGCGACGCGTTCACCGGTATCAACGGAGGCATGGGCATCAACGCTCTGCTGGAGGGCATCGATCGCAGTGATCTGGCTGATGATCTGACAGCCAGGCTCGATACGGTCCTAGCGCGCCTCAACGCCATAGAAGCTGATGGCGGCTTTGATGCCGCGGTAGAAGCCATCGACGACCGCACCGAGTGTGTGAACGCATCGGCCAGCACCAGCGGGCTCGCCCCCTGCGCGCTGCAGGGTGAAATGAAAGCCGCACTCGACATTTTCAGGGTTGAAATCGTCGCTGCCCTCAGCCTCGCTATCCCAGCGACTGCTGCTGGTGACAACGACTGAAACATCAGCGGGGGCGGCGCCAGCCTCCGCCCCGTCTGCTTTGCTGCTGCGTTGGCTGAACGAACCCCGGGATATTGCGGCGCTCGCCGTCTTCCGCTTTTTAATTGGCGGNCTGATGTGCTTCGGTTCACTGCGTTTCATGCAGAACGGGTGGATCGAGCGCCTNTATCTAGAGCCGGACTTCCACTTCAAGTACTGGGGCTTNGANTGGGTCGTGGTGCCGGATGCTACCGGCATGTACCTGCTCTACTCCGCAATTGCCGTCTCTGCTGCACTGGTTGCCATCGGCGCGTTCTATCGCATTGCCATTGTCGTCTTTTGGTGCCTGTTCACCTACGCGGAGCTGATGGACGTCACGAGTTACCTTAATCACTACTACTTCATCAGCATGCTGACGCTGATCATGTGCTTTCTGTCACCGCACCGGGCCTGGTCAGTCGACGCGTGGCTGAGGCCTCGTCTGCGCGCAACAACCCTGCCCGCCTGGCAAACCTGGTGGCTCCGNTTNCAGGTTGGGCTCCTATACTTCTACGCCGGGCTNGCCAAATTTGAGACCGATTGGCTGCTGCACGCGCAGCCGCTCAACATCTGGCTCCCGCCGCACAGCGGCCTGCCNCTACTCGGACCNTGGCTTGAAATGACCTGGGTCCACTATTTCTTTTCCTGGTTTGCTTTCGTTTTTGACACCACCATCATCGCTTTCATGCTCTGGCGCGTAACCCGCCCTTACGCGTTCCTCGTAGTGCTGGTATTCCATTTCTTCACGCATCTCTTTTTCAATATTGGGCTGTTCCCGCTCATCATGATCTTCTCAGTGCTGGTGTTCTTCGATTCGGACTGGCCACGCTATGTGTTGCGTTGGGGCCAGGTGTCGCNCAGGCCACTCGCCGAACAACGTTTCATTGAGACCGCCCGCCCCGCTGGCTGGACTCCGTTCGGCGCTGGATTCGCCTGCTTCGTGCTGGCCTTTTGTGTAGTCCAGTTCCTGACACCGCTCCGACACTGGGTATACCCGGGCACGGTGCTCTGGCACGAACAGGGCATGCGCTTCTCCTGGCGGGTCATGGTCCGGGAGAAGTCAGGTAGCCTGCAATACCGCGTAATCACCGCAGGCGGCAGGCAAGTGCTTGTCGCTCCGCGTACCTACCTCACNGAGGACCAGTATCGGGAGATGTCCGGGCAACCTGACATGATCCTGCAACTGGCCCATCACATCGGGGCCGATTACGATGTGCTCGGACTGGGACCAGTCGAGGTATACGCGGATTCACTTGTGTCACTTAATGGCCGCAGAGCGAGAGCAATGATTGACCCCNCGGTGGATCTAATGACGGTGAAAGACAGCCTGGCACAGGCCAACTGGATCACTGCGGCCCCGGACATGCCCCCACCTCTACAAACTCCCTTGAACCTGGTCGTTGGAAAATGAATAACACTCTGCTTGCTGCAACTAGGCTGCTGCTCGCCCGCCGGACCCTTGCCGCGCTCGCCCTGCTCGCCTCCCCACTNTACGCGCAGGACGACATGGGCCTCCCTAGTGATGATCTTGAGGAAATCGTTGTCGTCGGCATATTCGAGGAATCTGACCGGGTAACGGGCTCGGCCCATCGTGTCGATCAGCAGTTGCTCGAGACGTTCCGCCACGACGACATCAACCGGGTACTCAATTTCATTCCAGGCGTTTACGCGCGAGAGGAGGATGGGTTTGGGCTGCGTCCCAACATCGGCTTGCGCGGCGGCAGCGCAGATCGCAGCCAGAAGGTGACTCTCATGGAAGACGGAGTGCTCTTTGCACCGGCCCCCTACTCCGCACCNGCGGCCTACGTTTTTCCGATCACATCACGCATAGTGANCGTCGAGGTGTACAAGGGNCCCTCATCGGTCGAATTTGGCCCGCAAACCATCGGCGGGGCAATCAACCTTGTATCCGCTCCGATTCCATCGTCCCCAGNGTTCGAGGCCGCGCTCGGCGGAGGTAGCGACGGTTATCGCTCCGCACACCTGCGTGCAGGCAACCGGTTTGACCGGACTGGTGTGCTGGCTGAATACGTCCACATCGCCAGTGATGGATTCAAGTCGCTGGACCAAGGCGGCGACACCGGTTTCTCCAAAAACGAACTGATGCTGAAGGCTGACCGGGAATTCGACGTAGGTACTCTCGAGCTACGCCTGGGATATGCGGATGAGGTCTCCAACGAAACCTATCTAGGCCTGACTGACGCGGACCTAAGGTCCCGGCCGCACCGCCGTTACCAGGCGAGTGAGTTGGACNGGATGGACTGGGAGCTCGCTACCGGGCGCGCATCCTGGAATCAGNAACTGTGGGGTGCCTCCTTTACCGCNACTGGTTACATCCAGCGCTTTGATCGGGCCTGGCGCAAATTCAACAACTTCTCCGGCGCCGACATCCGCGAGGTGTTGGCCAATCCAGAGGGGCCCTTCAACCAAGTCTTCGTCGACATCCTCCGCGGCACCAACACCGACGGATTTGGTGGCACCGTTGATGACATCCGGATCGGCACCAACGATCGTTCGTTTCTCTCTGGCGGCACCCAGGGTACGTTTGCCTGGGAATTCGCTGGCCGATTCGAACACCGACTCACCCTTGGCGCCCGTTATCACTACGACCGCATCGATCGCTTGCATGACGAGCTGGGCTATGAACAGACATCCGGTACTATCGTCAGGAACGCCCAGAGTCGGACTGTGACAACAGTGAACTCGGCCGAGACCGATGCTATCGCCCTATGGATTCGCGACGAAATCAACTTAAACGATCGNTGGATGGTAGTCCCCGGTCTGCGNATCGAATCAATTTCGAATGACTTCGAAAACGAGCTTGCAGGGAGTTCAACAGGCAACGACTATGTCATCGTGCTGCCAGGTATCGGCGCACGTNTTGCCGTAACNGAAGAGNTCACGTTACTAGCAGGTGCGCACAAGGGCTTCTCCCCCGCAATNCCTTCGCCGAGCGGCAGCCTTGAGGCGGAAGAGGCCATCAACTACGAGCTTGGCGGGCACTGGCAGGGCAGCCTTGGNCGCCTGGAGTTGATCGGCTACTACTCNGACTACAGCAACCTCACCGCGATCTGTACGGTGGCCTCCGGGTGTGCCGCGACCAATCTTGATTCCCAGACCAACGCAGGTGAGGTCGAAACGCGGGGCATCGAGGCCGGCTGGAGCCATGACTTTGAAACGGGCTCCTTCACTGTACCTGTCATGTTCACCTACACGTTCACTGACGCCGAGTTTGGCGAAGCTTTCAGTTCATCGAATCCCCAGTTCGGTGACGTACTGCCAGGCGACGAATTGCCCTACATCCCGCCTCACCGGGCAAACGCNAGTATTGGCCTCAACGGTTCCNGCTGGGGTGNNCACGCATCAATAACGTACACCGAACGCATGCGTGACCAGGCCGGNCGGGGNTCCTTCAACTCGAGCGAAGGCTCCGACGCCAGCACGGTGTTGGACCTTGCCGTGCATTTCGANGTTGGTCAAAGCTGGACCCTCAGCGGTCGAATCGACAACGTAACCGACGAAGTTGACGTGGTCTCGCGCCGCCCTTTTGGAGCCCGACCAATGAAACCGCGCACTGTTCGACTTGAAGCAAGGTACCAATTGCCTCAGGGACGTTGAGAATNGCCCNNCGCTCAAGAGCGGTGCCGACCGGCAAGCAATGAGTGCCTCTCTTCTTGCGTTGCGCGCCCAAGGTGGTGGCCGGATAGCNGGACCCGCCGCAACGCTTCTATCCCAGGCCAACTCCGATCAACGTAGGCGCACGGAGCGCTACGCTACGACGCCTAAATGAGCCGGTTTGATNACGTTGCAATAGCTCTGTTTNTTCTCACGAGCTGCGGGACAATNGAAGTATCCGGACTGCNGAGTTCGAACACCGAGAGTGAACTCCTGAGTGGGGCTGTGCTGTTTGGAGAGCCGGTCGAGATCGCAAGCATGGCCATTGTCGAACCGCTCGCCATCTCCAATGCNATACGTGCGTTCCTGCTTAAGTCCGATACGCAGTGCTGTATCAACTCTGTAGAGAGGGTAGATCTGATCCGGGAGCGCATGACGCGCTCGAANCTGATCCCCTANGATGCCAGCGCTTCCCTCACCGCACCGGAGACATANTANGCCCATCGCGGCAACTGTTGATCGTTCTCAACAATCTGTTCTTTTCTATCGGTAGCGCAGGCCGCATGGNCGTAGCCTATCAGCCGTTGAGTTGCCCNCATCTTGTACTTCTAAGGCAGCTTTGGCGTTCGCAGCAACCGCNTNAANGNANGTTGTAAAAGNANTCAGCTACGCGATGATCGGANCCGTNGNCTACGGTTTGAACTTTGGCGGTATCGACAGCCGCAAGATGCCTCGTCAACTCGTGNCCGACGAATACGCCAATGCGCTGATGNACGCCAATCACGGGTAGAGGCTCCTCGTGCCAGTGACGAACTAGAAGTGTTCAGGTAGATCAAATAGGTGATCTCAGTCGATGCAAGCAAACCCGACCTCTGAGCCCGCCTCGGCGCCATCTAAGGCCTCCACGACAAGCCTGAGTGTGCTGGGCTGCCTATCGGCGGTCGCTTGTAGAGGCACCAGCGGGGTCTTAGCGCGCTTGCGGGGCTCAGCCGATCACTCGCCAGGCTTGCACAGCAAAGCGAGGCGAACCGGCTAATGGCGTTCGTCAACGGTGTCCGCTATGTCGTGGGCAGGGTTGGATGTCGTTCCGAATCAGTGTCGAGTCGAACCACGGGATCGTGATAACAGGGGANGCCTATCGCANGAATGACGCTCACTGCGCTCCAAACCCTGGCTCGGCTCCNTTGCCCGGACCTGGANTNTCAATTGCCTTCTTTCTGTCANCCACAAGAGGTCAGGTCTCACCAACTATTTCCTTGAGCTTCTCTTCCTGGCTCTNAGCCTCGGGTCCTGACTNNCCCNCCAGCCGNGCCCGCAACCGTTCTGCATGCAGTTCGTTACGCCGCTCNAGATAGGTGTCGGCAACACTGGCAGGTCCGTAGTGACGCTGCATTTCCTCACGGGGGTCCTGCGCAAACATGTGTCCAGCACCCTTGCAGACCTGGAAGCCAAGTATGTTCTGCAAGGACTCCGGAAAGGCAAGCATCCGGGCGGGGTGCACTGCCATCATCAGATTCTCNTGCTGACGCATGGAGCCGTTGCAGTAGTTGATCGTGAGTCCCACNCGGTCGGAACCTGAAGTATTGTGGCCCGCACCGTGATAGGTCGTCCCCACCACAAACCCGATGCTNCCNGCCGGCATTGCCAGGGATGACCATTCNTANGTGGTCTGGCCAGTCATATCGGGGTCGCCGTCCCAGTTGTTGCTGCCTTTTACAATGCGTGTAGCACCCGTCTCTGGCGTGAAATCGGAGAGCGCCCACATCGTATTACAGACGAGGTTNGGNTGCGGGCGCGGGAACTGATACACGCCGTCGTCGACATGNAACATTTGCGCTTCTTCACCGTCACCAACCACCGCGCTGCCCATGGTGGACAGCAGAAAGCCGTCCCCAAGCACCTTGGGCAAAACCTGCATGACCCAGGGATGTATCGCCACCCGCTGCCATACCTCAGCGTCGTTCAGCAGATCAAACCAGCGTCGGGTCACCAAACCGGTGAAAGGTCCTGGTGGAATGTCACCGCCCGGCCGGACCTGTTCCAGGCGTTCGAGCTCAACCTGGATCTCAGCAAGAAAATCGGGCTCGATGGCATCANGCATCACAGCCACACCCGTCGCCTGNATCTCGTCCACCAGGGACACAACTTCGGAATCGGTCAGATCACGCATACTCAGCTTCATCATTTGTTCGCGATAAATCAATACTGAAGGCAGACGCGCGCCNCCGCAAACAATGGCTGAGCATAGTCGATGCCTTTAGGCCAAGCAGGTCAGAACGCNTAGATNGTAAGAGACTACACNAGGTAACGCGCCGAACAATCTGAGAGCACGGTCAGAACGCGACGATCAGAGCGCCGGTNGTCAGAGCACCTTGCGAAGCAGATCAACGCGCCGCGGCGCTTCGAGCACNTAGCGACCATCTGCNCCGCGGTGCNCCTCGAACNGCGGTCGCACCTGATCGAGGAGCGNTGGCGATGCAGGTGCAAACCCCGGCCTTGGCTGCAAGAGAGCCGCCGCAAACTCATCGAAACCCCCGAAGTTCAGGCANNCCTTGAAGAAGATCTCCCGCGCAAGCTCAAACTGCCCCGCCTGAATNGCGCCGCGCAGAGTTTCGAAGGCNGCGAGCCGCTCTCGCTCATCGTCCTGCACAAGTACGGTCAGATCGTTGAACGGCCCCTCGAATACCGGCTCGGACACATACAGCAGGCCATCTTGACGCAAAACGCGGCNGATCTCNGTCANGCCAGCTTCNATCAGCATAGCGGGAACCTGGTAGAGCGCGTCCACCATCACAACCGCATCAAACGAACCGTCGTCCGCTTCGATGTGTTCAGGACCAAACGTTGCCACTGTAATCCCATCAGGCACCTCNAAGGCCGCAACGCGCTTCNAGGTCAGATCAGGGTCGGCCATGGTGACCTCTCCCACGCGCGTGGCCAAGTGCTCGACACGCTCGGCGTTGAAGGACCCCAGCACAAGCATTGAANCACACTCGGCAANCACTTCTGAGAGCACATCAGTTTCCACCCGAACCGGCTGGGATTCGGGACCAAAGATCAGCATGGTAGATTCAGGCATCGCTTCCCTTTAAGGGTTTGAGATAACTCAGCGGGGTTCGATCCGCTTGATGCCACCACCCTCCGTTGCCACATAGATGAAGCCGTCCGGCGCCTGACGCACGTCGCGCACACGTCCGATTTTCTGCATCACCGGGGTCGCGCTCTTGACCGTGGCGCCGTCGATTTCGCAAATGACGAGATAATTGAACTTGAGTGATCCCACCAGCAGACCACCTTCCCAATCGGGGTATGTTTCACCTGTGACAAAAGTCATCCCCGAAGGCGCGATCGAGGGCACCCAGTACCAAGCAGGGTCTTCATACCCGGGCCTCGAAGTCCCTTCCGCAAACTTGGTCCCGCTNTAGTTGACGCCNTAGCTCAGAATGGGCCAGCCGTAGTTTAGCCCCCGTTTGATGACGTTCAGTTCATCACCACCTCGTGGGCCGTGCTCATGCGCCCAGAGCAGGCCAGTGTTCGGGTCGCGCGCCATGCCCTGCGGGTTCCGGTGACCATANGAGTACACGGCACCAATGGCCNCGTCACGACCAGCAAAAGGGTTGTCAGCGGGTACGCGCCCATCTTCGTGCAAGCGATACACCTTGCCACCGTCACGAGCTAGATCCTGCGGGTTTTGCCCGCGCGCACCGCGATCCCCAATGGTGAAGTATAGAAAACCCTTGTCATCGAAGACGATGCGGCTGCCGTAATGCTGACCACGGCGGGTATTGGGTGTGCCTTTATAGAGCACCTTACGATCGAGCAGCGTGCCGTCACGCAGTTCGGCTCGCATCAGTGCGGTGTTGCTGCCACTGCCCTCCCCCTCCCGGCTCGCATACGTCAGGTAGATGATGTTGTTGCTGGCAAAGTCTGGGTGCAGTGCAATCTCCATCAGGCCACCCTGGCCGTTGTCGTGAACACGCGGCACGCCATTCAGCTTGCCGACCAGTTTGCCCGCACGAACGCGGTGAATGACACCTGACTTCTCGGTGACTAGCATGTCGCCACCCGGTAACCATGCCATCGACCAAGGNGCGTCAATANTTGTGACTACGGGCACCGCCCGATAGGCTGCAGCAACGTTGCCTGAGCACGCCAGCAGTATATAAAGCGCCGCGATTCCCANCGATAAGANGTTTGGTCTGCCTATTANCCTATTCATCTCGAGTCCGTCCTTTTCCTGCCAACCAAAGCTTGATCCGGGTCATCATCGAAGTGGCCCTCGGCGGCGGAACTGTCGCCGGTTCATGTTCGGTTGGAGTGCCATGCATCGCATACCAGTCTGACCANTCATCCGGGGTCAGGGTACGTGGAGTTACGGGCTCAACCGCCCGGCGCAGGGATTTGGCTCNCAGCGAGTGATCACGCTCNCCCTGGTCTTCGCCAAGCAAATCACTGATGAGTTCATCCCGCTTCGCCAAAGCCNACCACCCCTGAAACACANTTGAGCATAGTANGCCTTGCCGGTAAAGAGCGCAGTAGNTCCAGGCCCTCGGGGCAGAAGCAACAATGAATTGAACCGCCAAAANTCAGGCCTGNTTACGTTCCTGCACTATCAATAGCAACGTGGGAATCAATCCAATCGCTACAATCACAAGCGCTGCGGTCGAAGCCTCCGCGAGGCGCTCATCTGAAGCCAGGCGATAAACCCGTGTTGCGAGGGTCTCGAANTTGAATGGGCGCAGAATNAGGGTCGCTGGCAATTCCTTGACCACATCAATGAACACTAGCAACAAGCCTGTTAGCAAAGCAGGGCGAAGCAACGGAACGTGAATCTGACGCAGCACCCGAAAAGGCCCGGCTCCGAGCATACGCGCTGCCTCGTCAATGTGCGGGTGNANCTGNAGCAATCCGGCCTGAGTGCTGTTGAAAGCCACCGTCATGAAGCGAGCAACGTAGGCAAAGACCAGTGCGGCTGCGCTACCCGTCAGCAACATCTTTGGCGTCATACCAGCACCTTCCATCCCGCTGGCGAGGACACGATCCAACGCGGTAAGCGGCACTAACAGCCCGACACCAAGGACGGTACCAGGCAGGGCATAGCCAAGTGTCGCGAGACGCAGCGAGGCCTGTTGGGGCCAACCACCGCCAACCCGAGCGGCGTAGGCAAGCCATAAGGCCCCCAGGCAGGCGATCGCCGCCGCGGCCATGCCANCGACCAGCGTATTGCGCACAAAATCAGCAAATGACCGCCCGAAGAGTGGATCGCCGGTCTCNAAATGTAACGTTATCAACACCCCAGCCGGCAGAAAGAAGCCCAAAGTGACCGGCACCAGACACAAGCATGTCATCAGCCAGCCATGCCANCCAGGCGCGCGTTCGAGCACAGCACTCTGGTTGCGCGAAACCGGATTCGCCTGTGCCCCGCGCCNNGCAAAGTGCTCAACCAACACCAGCACCGCAACAACGACAAACAGCCAGCCAGCGAGCCGCAGCGCGGCGTCGTGTTCTCCGAGCGCGTACCAGGTACGAAAAATGCCGGCCGTAAACGTNGGCACACCGAAGTACTCAACCACACCAAAGTCGGCGGCCGTCTCCATCAATGCAAGCGCAACCCCGCCCGCGATCGCCGGACGTGCGACCGGCAGCGCGACACGCCAGAAGGTTTGCCAAGGGCTAGCCCCGAGTGTCCGGGCGGCCTCACCCAGCACCCTCGATTGGGTACGGAACGTCNCCCGGGTAAGNAGGTATACATANGGGTAAAGCACGATACCAAGCACCAAGCCNGCACCAACAAGCGATCGAATAGGGGGGAAGCTGTACTCACCCCCCTGCCAGCCCGTAACCGCACGCAGCGCCGACTGTGCGGGCCCTGCGAACTCAAACAGCTCCGCGTAGACATACCCGACGACGTACGCGGGACACGCTAGCGGCAACATCAAGGCAATACCAAGACAGGCTCGCCCCGGAAAGGCACGGGTCGCAACAAGCCAGGCCGAGCCCACCCCCAGCAGGGTCACAACGAGCCCGACCACGGCCAACAACGCAAGCGTGTTGATGAGGTACTCCGTGAACACGGTTTCCCACAGGTGATCCCAGGACTCACCGGCACCGGGGATCGCCAGCAGTACCACGATGAGCGGCAGAGCGACAGGTACGGCGACCAGCAACGTACCAAGGGACCAGGGAGAATTTCTGAACGTTGTCACGCGATTTGTCGCCCGAGCGGCGAAAATAGAAGAAGATTGACCGCTGCGGATCACCAGGAACACTATCCGGAGCACCGTGAGTATATCGTTTCGCAACATCAGCCACCGGTTTGGTACACACCAGGTCCTCGATGGCATCGACCTCGATGTCGGCCAGGGTGAAATCGTCTGTCTACTCGGCCCGTCTGGCAGTGGTAAAAGCACCCTGCTGCGCCTGGCTGCTGGCCTTGAGGACTTACAGTCCGGTGCGCTGACCCTCGACGACCAGCCACTCGCGGGACCGACTCGGAACCCCCCGCCGGAGTCACGCCCTGTCGGAATGGTATTTCAGGATCATGTACTGTTCCCACACTATAACGTTAGCGAGAACGTCGCATTCGGACTGACGCACCTCAGCCCTGGCGAACGCTCCCGAGTCACAGAGGAAGCGCTCGCGGGGGTAGGCCTTGCCGGTCTCGGCAAACGCTACCCCCATACTCTTTCGGGCGGCCAGCAACAGCGTGTGGCGCTCGTGCGGGCGTTAGTGAGGGCCCCACGGGTCATGTTGCTCGACGAGCCTTTTGCAAGCGTCGACGCCCCAATGCGTCACCGGCTGAGGGAGGACGCGCGCCTGGCTCTGAAGCGGGCCGGTTCGGCAGCCCTGCTGGTGACTCATGACGCAGAGGAGGCCATGGCCATGGGCGACCGGATCGCTGTCATGCGCGAGGGCAAGATTGGGCAGTTGGATACGCCCGAGGCCATCTGGCGTGCACCCGCCGATCCGTTTGTTGCGGAGGCTGTGACAGGGGCACAACCGCTGCGAGCAACCATCAGCTCAGACGGGGCCGTGACGACACCTTTCGGCACGGTTTCGTCAACCAATCACAACCTTGCAAAACAACCCCGCGCAGTGACTCTATGCATCCGGCCCGATGCTGTCAGTTTTGACGCAGGTCCCGGGCCAGGAGTTGTGAGCGATGTGCGCTTTACTGGTGCGCACTGGATGATCGTCGTGGAGGATTCCGACTCAGTCAGCCGGCTGCGAGCGTTCAGTTCTGACGAACCGGCTCTGGCGCCGGGGGATACGGTTGTGCCGCATTTTGCGCCAGAGGGTCTACTCCTTTATGATTAAGAATGATTCTTATTTACGGCCTAGCCGAAAATTTCAAGAGGACTACTATCTTGTCGCAGATCCCGTTCTTTCGACCGCTGACCAGTATCGCGGTCAGCCTGATCGTGGCGCTTTGTTCAGCGAGCACAGGGGCTGATGAGGTTAACGTCTACTCCGCTCGTCACTATGACACCGACATGGCAATGTATGACCAGTTTACCGAGCGGACCGGCATCAAGGTCAACCTGATCGAGGGTGGCAGCGATGCCCTGATCGAGCGCATCGTGAACGAGGGCCGGTTCAGCCCGGCAGACATGCTGATCACCGTTGATGCCGGGCGCCTCTGGCGCGCTGATCAGAAAGGCATCTTCAGGCCAACAGATTCCGAAGTCCTATACACACGCATCCCCGCTCACCTGCGCCATGCCAAAGGCCATTGGTTTGGACTATCCAAACGAGCCCGCGTCATCGTTTACAACAAAGCTGAAGGGCTGCCTCAAGGCTTCTCTCGCTACGAAGACCTGGCGGAGCAGTCTGTCAACGGACGAGTATGCATGCGCTCGTCCGGCAACATCTACAATCTTTCGCTACTGGGTTCGATCATCGAATCGATCGGCGAAGACACGGCCGAACGCTGGGCACGGGGCGTCGTAACCAATTTCTCGCGTAAGCCACAAGGTAACGACACTGCCCAGTTGCGCGCGGTAGCATCCGCGGAGTGTGGAGTTACCATCGCCAACACCTACTATCTAGGGCGCCTGCTTGGCTCGGGCAAAGCCTCCGACAAGGCCATAACGGACAACCTTGGCGTACTCTTTCCCAACCAGGAAGATCGCGGTGCGCATGTGAACATCAGCGGCGCCGGCGTGACCCGATACGCCCCGAACGCCGCAAATGCAGTGCAGTTTCTCGAGTATCTGACCTCTGACTTCGCGCAGCGCCTGTTTGCCGAGGGCAACAACGAGTACCACGTAGTCGGCGATGTGAGTGGACCCATTGCCCAACTCGGAGCCTTCAAGGAGGACGAAGTCAACGCGAACACCTTTGGCGTTCGCCAGGCAGAGGCCGTAAAAGTTTTTGATCGCGCGGGATGGCGCTGAGGTTGACGCCGCGGGCCACACCGGCCTGCACCCTGCGTCGTCCGATTCATGACGAGAGCTCAATCCCCGGCGCACCCCTCCCTTCATCAAGTGGTTGACGCAGATGACCCCGCTTAGGCTGAGACCCGCAGCCTAGCAAACCGCCACCATAGACCCCCATGCCGAGTATCTGGCATATTGGGATGCTAGCTCATGGGTAAACCTGCCGCCGAAAGACGTCTCGACGTAACGATTCGGGTGCCCTTCCGCTATCTGAAGAATAACGGCGCGCTATGAACCCGCGCACAAACGCAGCTAACAAGAAAGGGGAGTAACCATGGCGCACGACATCGTCATTCGTAACGGGACCATCGTTGATGGCACCGGGCAACCACAATTCGCAGGCGACATTGCGGTCGATGGCAGCAGCATTTCTGAGATTGGCGTTGTCAGCGAATCCGGCCGCGAAGAAATCAACGCCGACGGCAAGATTGTCACGCCGGGCTTTGTCGATCTCCACACCCACCTTGACGCCCAGATCGGCTGGGATCCACACATGACATCAGTTACCTGGCACGGCGTGACCACCGCACTGCTTGGCAACTGCGGCGTGACCTTTGCACCCTGCAAGACCGAAGACCGTGACTTCCTTGCAGGCATGATGGAAACCGTAGAGGACATTCCCAAGCACGCAATCCTAACTGGCCTGCCTTGGGACTGGCAGTCCTACGGCGGCTATCTAGATTCGATTGAGCGCCTGGGTCCGATGATCAATGTCTGCGGGCTCGTAGGGCACAGCGCAACGCGCACCTATGTCATGGGCGAACGCGCCATCGAAGAGCAGGCTACCCCGGATGAGATCGCGCAGATTGCAGCCCTCGCCGCACAGTCCGTGCGCGAAGGTGCAGTTGGCTTCTCGGTAAACCGCCATCCTGGCCATACCTTGCCTGACCGGCGCCCGATCCCTGGCACCTTCGCAAGCCGCGACGAGATGCTGGCGATTGCCCAAGCTGTAGGTGCGGAAGGTGGCATCATGCAGACGGTGCCCCACTTTGGTGACATCGAAAACGAAATGGACCTACTCGAAGAAGAAGGCAAGAGTGCGCGCCTGCTCTTCAGCGCCATTTCTGAACACGGTGTCCGCCTCGATGAGCGCGTCAGTGAAATGCGCGCACGCGGCGTTGACGTTACCGCTGTGACCGTGCCGCGCTCAGGTGGCGGCGTAGGTGGCCTCGCAACCGGGAACTTCTGGCCTACAGAAGCTTGGAACGAGCTGCGCAAGCTGGACTTCGGCGCCCGTTGGGCTCGTATACAAGATGCGGACTTCCGCAACCGGCTAGTACAGGAAGTCAAAGACTCACCGCACACAGAGATGATTGAGAAAGGTACGCACCGTTCGTATCCACTGGGACTTGAAGATCGTCCACACTACACGGGCGGTCGTCGCGAAAGCCTCGCGGACATCGCCGAATCCGCAGGCCAGCACCCGGTGGAGACCTGGCTACGACTAACTCTAGAATCTGATGGCCAAATGCTCTTTCACAACCGCGGGTTCAATGTGAATCTCGAGCATCTTGAAAAGATGATCACCACCGACTGGGCTATGCCCGGTCTCGGCGATGCAGGCGCCCACGTCAGTCAGATGATTGACTCCGGCTGGTCAACGTTTGTGCTCTCTCACTGGCATCGGGACAGTGGCGTGTACTCTGCGGAGGAAGCCGTACGACGCATCGCAGCCGAGCCGGCACGGGTACTTGGCTTACACGACCGTGGCACGCTTGAAGTTGGCAAGCGAGCTGACGTTAATGTGATCGACATGGAAACACTTGCCGAGCGGCAGCCTTACATTGTGCACGACTTCCCTGGGGGCGCCCCGCGCTTCCAGCAACGAGCGCACGGCTACCAGGCCACTCTGTGCAATGGTCAGATCATCCTGCGTGACGATGAGCATACCGGCATTTGTTCCGGTGCGGTGCTGCGCAACAACGGCTGATCTCTAATGATGACCGCATCCTGGTGCGACCCGAGCCTCCGGGTCGCCCCAAGCTGCGACCATTCTTCCCGGCGAGCCCACCTTATAGCACTCGCATTTCAATCCTGACCGGCCGAGCGGATGATTCGTGCAGAGGTCCTTGACACCGCCGCCGTCCCAGACGGTAACGGCGAACTCCAACTCCTGCGCCGACCACTCAGACCGATCGATGAGTTCACGATCCGCGTAGCAGGTGGTACAGAACTCATGAACAGCCGTAGGCACAGCTCTGAAGACGCGCTAGGGACGCTGGGTTGTGCACCGCTTCGTTCAGTGCCGAACGCGCGCGTACTGATCGGCGGACTTGGGATGGGCTTTACCGTCAGAGCAGCACTTGATCAGCTGCAGCCGGACGCCTGTCTCATCGTTGCTGAATTGGTGCCGGAAGTAGTAGCGTGGAATAAGCGCTGGCTGGGAGAGGTCTCTGGTCATCCTCTGCAGGATGACCGGGTTGAGCCAAAGGTGGCTGATGTAGGCGCTCTGATCAAGCAGGGGCCCCCATCTTATGATGCCATACTGCTGGATGTGGACAATGGTCCGGAAGCGTTGACCCATGAATCAAATGCGGGGCTTTATTCACTCGCAGGGCTTGCACAAAGCCACGCAGCACTACGCGAGGGTGGCGCTCTACTGGTCTGGTCTTCGAGCCCCGACCGGGCGTTCGGTAAACGCCTTAACCACGCAGGATTCGACGTAGAAGAACATCGTGTGCGGGCCCACGGTCGCAAGGGTGCGCGGCACATCGTTTGGCGCGCGCGTCGGTCCTAGGCTATCGCTGCTACACGCTGATTGACCCAATGCGGTCCACATGCTGTAGTCCGCAACCGTTTTCCCGAATGCAGGAACCATCGTGAGCGATCTCGTAACTATCGACGTCAATGATCGTGGCGTCGCCGATGTCCGCCTCAACCGCCCGGACAAATACAACGCACTTTCACCACAGATGTTCGACGCCATCAGCTTGGCAGGTGAGGCTTTGATCGATGATAAATCCGTGCGTGCAGTGGTGTTGTCAGGCAACGGCCGCGGCTTCTGTGCCGGTCTCGATTTTTCCGGGTTCCGCAGTATGGCCGGAGAGAAAACCGAACGTGTTGAACGCCATGCGCCGCCCAGCAACCGCCCGGAGAACGGCGCGCAGTGGCCTGCACTGGTCTGGAAACACGTGCCAGTACCTGTGATTGCCGCAGTACATGGTGTGGCCTACGGCGGCGGTTTCCAGATTGCGATGGGTGCTGACATCCGGGTTGTCGCTCCCGATGCCAAGTTCTCGGTAATGGAAATCAAATGGGGCATCATCCCCGACTGCAGCATTACGCAAACGCTGCGCGACCTAGTGCGCCTCGACATTGCAAAGGAACTGACGTTTACGGGTCGGATTTTCGAAGGGCCAGAGGCCTCAGAGTTAGGTCTGGTTACAAAGGTTGACGAGAATCCTCTCGATGCAGCGCTTGAAATGGCAGACGTCATCGCCAGCAAATCTCCGGACGCTATCCGCCTGGGCAAACAGCTGTTTGAAAACAGTTGGCACGCAGATGCTGCAACCGGCGTGAAAATGGAGGCTCAACTGCAGGGCCGCCTGATCGGCTCGCCGAACCAGGTCGAAGCGGTAAAGGCCAACTTTGAGGAACGACCCCCGGAGTTCGCAGACGCCAGCTGACAGTTGAAGACCATCAAAGTCATAACAAGAAGGACAACGTGATGAAGTTCGGCGCTCAACTCGTCAATTACCTCTGCACCTGGGACGACACACTGGCCACGATCAAAGCGGTCGAAGCCGGCAGTTGGAACAGCCTCTGGTGGTCAGATCACTTTCTGGTCCCCGCACCGGGTTCGGGGGTCGAGCACCGGGAGGCAATGGAAGGTTGGTCTCTGATCACCGCGGCCGCCGCAATAACCCAGCGGGTTGAACTGGGCCTACTCGTCACCGGCAACACGTATCG
>PAWP01000084.1 GCA_002714125.1 Gammaproteobacteria bacterium | reverse complement strand
GCGCCGCATGGCAGTCGACAAGCTTTCCGAAGGTCGCGACATATCCGGCGTCGCCCAGGTTCGCGGATCGGGCGCCTTGCTTGGATTCCAAGCTCTATTGCCCTTTAAAGGGGCCACCTGGTCACAACTCCGTAAGACCGATCTTGCCGGCAAACAGGCAATGCTTCGCGATGCGATGCAGCGCGCAGCACTCATTGAAGAAGCCAAAGCCAAGGACGCCACCTGGGTAGACCCCAGGTGGGTGCATTCGCTTGGCAACGGCGAGTCGCCCGACCACACCATGGGCCCGCACAACAACATCGTGGCTCTCGCAGCAGACGCAGGCGAGCACTGGGTGGAAACGTTCCTGCGCCTCGCCGACGAAACGAACGGCCGCATCCTCTTCAACTACATCGGTGAGAACCAGAACCTAAAGGCACTGCGCGACATGTTCGATGGCGGTCGCGTATTCCCCGGAGTCGGCGATGCCGGCGCGCACGTCTCGATGGTCATGGATGCAGGCTGGGCGACGTTTGTACTGTCACATTGGATCCGCGCCGAGGGCCTGTTCACGATGGGCGAAGGTATACGCCGCCTGACAAGCGGTCCAGCCCGCATTCTGGGTCTCACCGATCGTGGAGAACTGCACCCGGGGATGCGTGCAGATATCAATGTTTTCGACGCCGACACGGTGGCAGAGGGCTACCCCTATCGGATCAACGACTTCCCCGGCGGCGCGCCACGCCTCACTCAGGGCAGTATCGGCTACAAGGCCACCCTGGTAAACGGAGTCTTCAATCTGAAAGACGGCGAGATGACCGGCGAACAGGCCGGCAGCGTTATCCGACATACGTCCTGACAATTCATGGTTCACATGCAAACGCCTCAATTTTTCGTAGTTAGTGGTGTGAAGATGGCCGAGTGCACAGTGTTCTAATCGGCGACGACAGCTGATGAACCCGTGTGGCTTGAGGCTAGCCAATGGTTGTGACGCGATCATTGCACAAGGCGCCCAACCCGGTGGCCACCACGGCTCCTTCCTGACCAAGCGAATCAGTAGCGCGGCCTCGCAGCCCGGCACAACGACGCGGTTAACCGGTGGTGAATCCCGAGGAACTGACCCCACGCCTGGCAGGGGCTAAAGCAGGCGTGCACATCATAGTCAACGTCGACTCAAGTTCCGCAGAATCAATCCAGTACTCGTGCACACAGCTGCAACTGATTAGCCGCGCTCTGCGTTCATCCGCTCTACCGCATACTGCAGCGCCATCGCGCCTCCGCGCTCGTCAAGCCCATCGGTACAAGGTCGTTCAACGTACTCCGCCAGCGTCTCTAGCGGCCCCGTGCCTACGCAGACATGCTCAAGGTCGCCGTTGGCCGCGGTACGTGCCTCGACCCCGGACCAGGCTTTAGCAGCACAATCCGCAAACGAATTGGGCAGCCAGCCCATGCGTATGCCACGGGTGACGGAGTAACCAAGCATGGTAGTCACGCTATGTTCGAGATAGGTTGACGCATCATCAACCACCTGATGCCACAAACCGCTCGCGTCCTGCATGTCGCGCAATGCGGACAGGTGAATCTCATTGCGACTGATGAGTTCGTCTCGGCGAGCATGTTCCGGCACATGCGTCAGTGCTTCGGCAATNCCCAGTGCCGCAAAAGCATTGCCGCGCCCCCAGAAAAACGGGGAAGCATGGCAATGCCAATAGAGCCCGTTCGGCTGTAGCGTATCGGCTGAAAGCAGGAGATCAAACAGTTTGTCTGCATAAGCCCCATCNCCAGTTAGTTTTGCGGCGCGACCAAGTAATGTGCCAGCAAAGAAGAAGTCTTCAACGCGTACATCAGGATCCCATTCGAACCGTTCCGCNGCATCAATTAACAANGTTTTAAGGCGCTCATCACTCGTCACCGCATACAACTCATCCGCAAAACACGCCGCTGCAAGACAGGGAGCTACGCTCGGTAAGGGTGTCTCGCCTGCGATAATGGGCTCCGCCACCTTTGTAACATCCTCCGCGACGGTCTCAACGTCACCGTCCAACACTCCCAGCCGCAAACGTCCCAGAAGCGCTACACCACTCGGGTAGGTCAGATGCCTGTCGAGCGAGTGCCCATAAACACNCGCCAGATTTGTTGCCGCACCGAAGGCTGTCACGACATATACCGTGTCTTGAGCCCCTGGCTGACCCGTAGCTCCAGCGTGTGCGCGGTTGCCTTTTGACTGGCGAGGAATACCGCCGCATCCGCAATGTCCTCTGCCTGAATCAGCGAATCCGGTTCCTCAGTTGGGAAACCCTCAGTNCGCATCTGAGACACCGTAGCGTCCGGTAGNATCACATGGGAGCGGATGCCCCGGTGCAGGTACTCTGCTACAAGTACCTTAGTGAAGCCCATCACACCGTGTTTGGACGCTGAGTACGCAGACCGATTNGGAGGCCCAGAAACGCCCGCNCCAGACGAAATGTTGATTATGCAACCACTATTGCGTTCCAACATGGAAGGTAATACGTACTTACTGCACAGNAAAAGTCCACGCAGGTTTACGTTGATAACGTTGTCCCAATCTTCAGTCGCGAGATCGTGCACCGGTTCCCTTGCAACCGCGCCCGCGTTATTCACCAGGATNTCGATCTGACCATACGCTGCGATGACACNGGTCATAAGGGCCTTGATGGAGTCCTCACTCGCCACGTTGCAGGCGATCGCCGTACCACCTACCGCTTCCGCTACAGCNTTGATCTCACCTTCACTCCGTGCCGAGCAGACAACCTTAGCGCCCTCCGNAGCATAGGCCTCGGCAATAGCCTTACCAATGCCTCGACCCGCTCCGGTTACGATCGCTACTTTGTTCTGCAAACCCGTTCCCATGCAGCAGCCCTTTCAGATTAACGTTTGCCGCGAGCCTATCAGAATCCCGACGCGCACCTCTNGCGNGGAGNTGTGTCGCTAACGATACGTTANGTATCGGCAGGGCCGGTGATGGCAGGGCCCTGGAATCCGCTATAGTGACTGACAACTGTTGACACTCTTACAAGGTACCTATGCAGCTCACCACTGGCGGCACCGCTCAACTGGCGCCGATCACAGCCTCCGACGAAGAAATTCGCTCAGCACTCGAATCTGCCCATCTCGCGCCCCTAATGCTGACCATTGCACATCTCACCGGCGACCTCGCCATCCTTCGCGGCGACATCAAACCGGAAAGTGCCTTCCTTGGCCCACCCGATGCAGGCATCTCTGACGAACAGGCGAGCTTTGTACGTAGCAAAGCGCTTGAGGTCATTAGCGCATGGCGCGACAATCCTGGCGAGATTCGCCAACTGAGTGACGATGAACTGGAAGAGATGATCTCCTTTCTGATCCAGAAGGAAAATCTCTCAGACCTCTACACCCCGTTCCTGCGTGCCGAGTTCGCCGCCAACGGAGAGGACCCGTTTGCGCAGCCCGCAATTCACGACATACCCGTCGCTATCCGGGCCAACTTCCATGTACTGGTAATTGGCGCAGGCATGTCCGGCTTACTCGCGGGCATCCGGCTGAAAGAGGCAGGTGTGCCCTTCACGATCATCGAAAAGAACGCCGGCGTCGGCGGCACGTGGTATGAGAACACCTATCCCGGCTGTCGGGTCGACAGTGCGAACCATGTGTACTCCTACTCGTTCAAACCCAAAGACTGGCCTCAGCATTTCTCGCCGCAGGCCGTACTGCGCGAGTACTTCGAAGAATGCACCGAGGAGTTTGGTCTGAAAGAGCACATCCGTTTCGAGACGGAAGTCACCGAGGCGCGCTACAAGGATGGCAAGTGGCAAGTCACAGTGCAGCATGAAGGCAAAACCGACGTGATCGAAGCAAGCGCAATGATCAGTGCGGTAGGCCAGCTAAATCGTCCAAAGCTGCCGGATATCGAAGGCGCCGGCAGCTTTAGTGGCCCGCAATTCCACTCGGCGCAATGGGATCATTCCATCGACCTAACTGGCAAACGGGTTGGTGTGATTGGCAGTGGAGCGAGCGCATTTCAGTTTGTCCCCATCGTGTCGGAACGAGCAGCTGACGTGACTGTCTTCCAGCGCACTGCACCCTGGGTTGTGCCGAGCCCAGACTACTTCCAGGATGTGCCCGCAGGCAAACACTGGCTGCTTAACCATGTTCCAACGTACATGAAATGGTTCCGGTTCAGTATGTTTTGGCGTTCAGCCGAAGGGTTGATGGAGGCCGTGCAGGCAGAGGAAGGTTGGAATAAACCAGAGATTTCGGTGGGCGCGCAAAATGAAATTCTGCGCGAGATGCTAGTGGGCAATCTCAAATCCCATTTTGAGGACCACCCCGATCTGCTCGAGAAATGCACACCCAAATACCCACCGGGAGCCAAGCGCGCGTTGGTGGACGACGGCAAGTGGCTTACGACGCTGAAGCGCGACAATGTCCATCTGTTGACCGACGCCATCACCAGTGTCAACGAGAAAGGTGTTGTCACCGATGACGGTACTCAACACAAGTTCGACGTTCTCGTATACGCCACCGGCTTCCGAGCCAGCACCTTCCTATTCCCGATCAACATCTACGGCGCAAACGGTGAGGAATTACACGAGCACTGGGGCGTCGACCCGCGTGCCCACAAAGGCATCACAACACCTGGTTACCCCAACTTCTTCTTCTGCTACGGCCCGAACACCAATATAGTTGTGAACGGCAGCATCATCTTCTTCTCTGAATGTGAGATCCGCTACATCCTTGGCTGCCTCGCGTTGTCAATGGAAAAAGGGGGGGCGCTCGACGTCAAACAGGATGTGCATGACCGTTACAACGAGTGGATTGATGACGGCACTACCAAGGTTGCCTGGGGCCGGTCGGCTGTAAGCACCTGGTACAAAAACGTCAACGGTCGGATCACGCAAAACTGGCCTTTTACCCAGGTTGAGTTCTGGCAAATGACCCGCGAGCCTGACGCGACTGAGTTCGACTTCGTCTAACCACAACTGAGCTGTGCTCATGGTAGATCTAGATTCTCAGGTAGCCAAAATTTTCGTCTGCGTAACCAGGAATGGTGCCAACCAGTGTCTTATGGCACGCAAACGCTCCAAGAACAAAGACATGCACAAAAAACTCGAGTTCCTTGGCGTGCACCTGAACGAAGGCGACACGCCGATACAGGCGATAAAACGGGAACCCCAGGAAGAGGAAGCATCTGGACTGCTAGCTAGGTCGCTACCGGTCGGTATCAAACCGAGATTTATGAGGGAGGCCAGTTGNAGCCACCACTATCTCTTCCGCCTTGAGAAAAACCGCGAGCCGACAAGCTCCCCGCAGTCAGATCCAGAGGAGAGCCTCGCCTTCCGTTGTGTAACCACAACCCACCATGCTGCACACAAGCTAGATACCCAGTTCACCTCCCGCACACTCGCCATACTTGACGGGTCTGCAGCCGAGATGTTCTGAACCCAAATAACAAACAAGACAAAACAAAGGAAAAGAGATGCCCATGCACCGACGTGATTTGCTCAAAGGTGGACTCAGCCTGACAGCCGCAGCCGCAACACTCACAACTACAACCGTCGCTGCGTACAAACCTGCACGTTATCCGCACGCCGACCGAATTGTGCACGACCCTTCCTTCAGTGGCTTCATCGGCCAAACACCTATTCAAAGACTGTATACCAACCCCGACATGTATTGGGCTGAAGGGCCGGCGTGGAGCGGCTGGGGCAACTACCTGGTGTGGAGTGACATTCCGAACAACGTCCAATATCGATACTTACCAGAGGACAATCATGTCTCGGTGTTTCGCAACCCGTCGAACATGAGCAACGGCAACACTTTCGACACCGAGGGCCGGCAGATTTCCTTCGAGCACCTCACCCGACGCGTCACTCGTTATGAGCCCAACGGCGAGATCACAGTGCTAGCTGACAGCTACGACGGTAAGAGTCTCAATGCGCCCAACGATGGAATAGTGCACCCCGAAACCAAAGACCTGTGGTTCAGCGACCCTGGCTACGGCGCACTTGGCCGCTACGAGGGCACAGAGGCAGATACGGGCTCGCCGCAACCGTACCAGAAAGAGGCGATCTATCGCCTGGATATGCAACGCGGCAAGTTGCACAAAGTCACTGATGAAATCTTCAAACCCAATGGTGTCTGCTTTTCACCCGATTACAAAAAGCTCTATGCTGCAGACACCGGCTTCTCCCACTACCCCAATGCCAGCCCCGAGATCAAAGTCTGGGATGTGGTTGGTGGCAAGTTAAAGAACGGTCGCACATTTGCCTCTATGGTGATGGAAGTGGACGGCCAACAGATGATTGGCGGCGCAGACGGTATCCGCTGCGACGAGAACGGCTACATCTGGTCCAGCGCGGGCTGGGCGGGCGCAGGTTACGATGGAGTGCACGTCTTCAACCCGGCAGGCGAGCGGGTTGCGCAGGTGCTGTTGCCGGAGATCTGTGCCAACGTCGCCTTTGGCGGCCCACACCAGAACCGGCTGTTCATGTGCGCCTCCCAATCCCTCTATTCAATGTATGTCCACCCCCGCGGGGCGCACTTCTGCTGAGGTCATCTATCGAGAGAGTAGCTATGGAACTCAGACTGCTGGAATGTGACGGGGGCGCGGAACACCTCGGCGAGGTTCCCGAACCACTCGGGCGTTATGCCAAGGCCGGCTAAGACGGCGTAGAGTGCGCTTCGATCGGCATTGACCAGGGCGAGTTCTTCGAAAGTACAGCGAAGCTTGGGCTCGACTAGGTTGCGATGATGGTGCCGCGTTTGCCCAACAACTCGAAGCCGTCAAGCAAGCCTAAGCTATCCTCATGAAGTAGCACCCCCGGCAGTTTGGTTTGACCTCACCTGGAGCCTGCGTTTTTTCAGCGAGATTCTCGAAATGGCAGAGGGATCGACGCCCAGGTGGTTTTCGAAACCCACCGGACCCGCTGTATCTATGCCCCATGGGCGATGCAGCGGATTCTGGAGGCGTTGTCCTGGCTGCGAATCACAGCGGATTGCTCCCCCTTCACCAACGTTGGCGAAAACCCACTTACCAAGTCGTCATACTCAGGTGGACCAAGCACTTAGAGCGTTGGTGGGACCGAATCATTGAAGCGCGCAAAGCAAAACGCAGGCCCTTTCGCTCGATCAATCCGGAGTTCGGCCCCCCGAATTATCGGTCTATTGATTCGGCTCTCAAGGACCCACTTGCGGACATCTGGGAAAGTGTTTGGCGCGAAGCCGGCTACGTTTCCACCTTCGCGAGCAGGTGAATGCCCGCCGTTACCCCAATGCGCGGCTTGATCCGCACCATCCGGCGGCCACCGTAGATCTCGACCGGCGTGACGTCGTTAGCGCCAATACGGGCAATGGTTGCGTCCAGGTCGTCAACCACTAAAAACAACGCCGCCATGATGTCGTCACCNTGATTCCGGTCGAGGCAGACCACCTCGAGCCCAACCTCCGTGTCATCCAGCGGCCAGATACAGTAGTGGGTGCCGTTGGCGTCGTGCCCGTCGGTTGGTGGCGCACCAAGACCGGGAACAGCCGCCTGCAGCCGATCAACCGAGGCCTGGGTTTCTGAGCAGAGGATGACGGCTTTCATCGCGTGGNTAANACCGTTCTCATGCACCGCGGCTGATCNCGGCACAGCGGCCGAGGTCACCTCCACCGANAGCCCCCCCGGCGCCGCGATNTGGGAGCCGGCCTGGCCATCGAAGCCGAGTGTCCAGGAACAAATACCGCCATCACCTGAGCCGGTCAACTGGATGACAAAGCTCTTGCCAATCACGACCTGGTCGTTCTCGACCGTAAAGCCCGCCGAACTCCACGCATCCGGATGATCGGCAACCGNAAGCTTGTTAATTCTCATNGGTTCCCANCTCCCCTTCGTTATTCTGTTAGNTCANACCANATNCGGCAGCGTACCGNAGTTACGTNGCGACTGGTAGNGCTCACGNTCGCCGANCCCCANCAAAGACGCCGCGACTTTGATTGCCTGGCCCACGAGCCGTCATGGCTACTTGGTCAAGCACGTTCTCGAGTCGCTCTGAGATCAAAGGCTGTTCACTCGAGGAAGCCCCGACGTTCGCTGATTCGCTCAAAAAGCGGAATCCTCCACAAAATACACTCAACCAGACCACCGTTCCGGGAACCAAGCTCCCCCGTATACGGTAATAAAACGCCGATCCAGCTAGCCCAAACGCGGCCAAAGGGGCTAATCTCGGGAGATGGACACCAACACCAATGACAAACCGTATGGATCAGAAAGCTGAGTTCGGGGACATCCCGGCACCCACTCCTGCGGACCCGGAGTCCGCGTTTGGTACCAAGATCAAAGGAGAGCACCCGCCTCGCTCCTCCCTACGTGAGCTCGACCCACCCGGGGCAGACAAGCTAGGCCTGTCTGCCGACGAGATTACGCAGTTCCGGGAGCAGGGTTACATCATCAAACGAGGACTCGTCCCACCCAAGGTCTTCGAGCCATTTCATAAAATGTGGTGGCATCAACCCCCAGTGGTGAATGCCGGCGTCAATCAAAACAATCCTAGCACCTGGATTGCGCCAGGCAGACATTGGCCCGAGGAGAATCGCTGGTCCACAGCAAAAAACTGGATGGGTGGTAACGCGTGGCCCGTCCCCGGTGATGAGCGTCCGGGCGCCGACGACAGTGAAAGAGTTGGGCGCCTGCCACACAAATTGACCCAGGACATCAGCAATGACGTGTGGCGCTGGCACGGCATCGGTCACGACCCGGAGTTTGTGAACGCGACCACGGCACATCCCAATGTCCTGCACATGGCAGAGGCGCTGATGGGTGGGCCTGTCAAGCGACCACGCAGGAACCGCGGCATTTATTCGATCTTCCCCCGCGACCCCGAGGGGCCCGCGTCCACGCTTGGCCCCCACATGGACGCAAACATGACAGAGCTGATGGTCGTCACATATATGAGTGACATTGGTCCCCGCCAGGGCGGCTTCACGATCTTCCCAACTTCGCCACAGCGCCTGTATTCTACTTCAGCGCAGGCTTACAATTGGGTAGCCACCGACGCCTCCAAAGCAGCGATGGATGCCATCAAGGAAGAGGTAGTGCCCCTGGAGTTTGTTGGAGAACCGGGAGACGTGTTATTTGCCCATGCGCTCATGGTGCATTCAGCCGGCATCCACGAGGGAGACAACATTCGCATGGCGGTCATACAGGACATGAACCGCTCCCGCCAGCGTACCCACATGCGCTGGACGGCTGCCGGAAAAAACGGTGCCCCGCGCGTCCACTGCGATATGGACGGTTGCTTTCGCTTTCCAACCGACAACCCAGAGGACGACCCCACCGACGGAAATCGCGAAGTCACCAATCAGTGGATCATGGACTCCAACGAGTTCGTCGAGTCGCGGATACCGCCGTTCGATGACATATTTGCCGAGTGGAACCTGGGCCAAGAGCCTGTAACCGGCAACGTCGTTGACGAACAGCCGTGGTGGGAACGTTACAACCTCCCGCTGCTCCCAGACGGCGACACGCCCAGGGGTGGCGGCGGTATGCCGGCTGTGGCGCTCTCTTCCATCGCCGACTACGAAGGCGAAGGTGTCTGGCGGGTCAGGTCACGCGCCATAGGTGCAGGACTCAAGTGAATCTGGCTTGCGCGCTCGCAGCCCGAAGATTCGACCAGCTAGGCATATCAAACGTAGCCGAACCCCCAACCCAGATCGCTATCACAACACCAATCCAGGCATTCAGATAGACTTTTTCCAGACCCTGCAAGGAGTGCAGCGATGCAGACTCTGACTGACGCCCAGCGCGAACGATGGAATACCGACGGTTTCTTACACCTTGAAGGGGCACTGTCCCCTGAGCAGGTGCAGTTCTTCTCACGTGAGATGGACCGGATCCGAGGCGTGCCCGGGTACGAGCCCGACCCTGATCCGGAACTGCCGATGGGCCACTACTCATGGCAAGACCACGCGCCCGACCCGACAGTAGGCGGATTCATGGATCGTCGAGAGTTGCTTACCTACCATCAGGCGTTCATCGACCTGGTCGATGCACCATCCGTGTTCGATCTAATTGTGGACATCATGGGCCATAACATCATGCTCTCGATGACCCAGGCCATAGAGCGTCCGCCTTCCGAGAAGTTCCCGGGTTACACCCATACCGACGGCGGAGAGTCGCTGAAAATGATCCGCCCCGTCGAGAACAGCCCTCCTATTGCCCTCAAAGCCATGTACCTTCTGACGGACGTCACCGAAGAGGACACCGGCAACCTGACGGTGTTTCCCGGCAGCCACATGCGGCAGATCCCCGTGAACGGCGATCGCACAATGACACCCTATTCTCCCGGTGCGGCACAGTTGATGGGCAAGGCAGGCGACGTCTATCTGTTCTCGCACTCGCTCTGGCATGGCCCGGCCAAAAATCTGGGTAGCCAGAGCCGCAAGGTACTGCTCTATAACTATTGCCAGCTCTGGGTACGCACCTACGATGGTGATGCACTGCCACACGTTGGGCAGAAGTGCACCGCACGACAACGCAGGCTGCTGGGCGATCTAGGATACGACTTTCGGCCGGGTTCGTACTTCTATGTCCCTCGCGATCAGGAAGAGGTCATCCTAAACGCCACGGGCTGAGCGCGGGCAGCAAACGGGCTAGTTGATGGCAGCCGGGCGTATCACTGCCGAAACGGACGACCTGTATATAGAGCAGGCGAACCTGTTGACCAAGTCATGAAGGTAAGTGTCAGTGGTGCCGTTGTAACGGTCCACGCCTTACTGGAACTTAGGGACTACCGCCTCAGCGACGAAAGCGAGCGTAACGGCAGCAGCAACGCGGCCGAGCAGTTCGATCGAATGCATGTCTCAGCTCAAATTGATGCTGCTCGCCAACCCAGTGACAAAACCGCTCCCTTTCTCAGAATTGCCGCGACAATTTTTTCAAAACACCAGACCAGCAACGCGCTCAACCTATCCCGCGGGCCACGGCCGCCTCGATGTCGGCCCGAGGCTGTCCAGACTCGTCGTCACAGAGCATTCGTACCACGTCGTCCAACTCCCGCAGTGTCAGCGCCGCGTGAACGCGTGTCGCCTCTGCAAACGAGTCCGCCGACTCCACCTTGTCATCGCGCGCGCGCAGATCTCGCACGAACGAAGGCACGATGCAGGTCAACATGGCCCAGCGCTCGGCGCCAGACACGTTCAGCTCCGGGGGTGCGCGGTGCCACGTGCGCGAGTCGTAGAGAATACCGGAGCCCGCGGGGAACGATACCTGTGCCACATCCTTATGAGGACCCTGGCCGGCGACCGTGGGCACCGCGTTCATCTCGGTTGTGGGTGGGGTGTGGAATTTGTGCGAGCCGAGCACGAACTGTGTGGCACCCGTCTCCGGAGTGAAATCGGTCAGCGCTATGTTGAACTGCATGCCAAGGCGATCTTTACGCTGCTTCCAGTCCGGATGACGCGCAGAAATCGAGGCATCTAGCTTCTCAAACTCATCGCCCCCTAGCCTGAACGTGTGTGCTTCCGTCTCGCTGGTGAGCGGATAAGGATAATCGGCGTGCCACCCGCCAGGCTCCACGCGGTTAAGTTCTCCCGTCTTTTCGGCCGGGCGCAAAATCGAGATACCAGGGCACTGGCAGTAGTGAATGGAGTCAACACCAAGGTACTTCTCGATCAACCACAGGGAGATCGGATGCATCAGGGCCTGCGCGACAACCGGGGTCATGCTGAGAAAGCTCTCACCCTTCTCCATCAACGAACGAGGTCTGATGACATTGTCGTTCGACTGATACGGGCGTGTATCCTGGGCAGCGCGAACGCGCGCTTCTTTGTCTGCAGCGTTGTTACGCACGATGTCCACGTTTGCAACCAGGTTGGCAACCATTTCGGGGCTCATAAGGTTTTCGACAACCGTCCAACCCTGGGCCTGGAGTTCGGCAAGATAGGCCGAGGGCAGTCGCGCCGGCGCAGGTCGAGCCGCGAATTCAAGCTGATCTTGCGGCACGTCAGCACTTCCCGTTAAGCGCCAGATTTTCGGAACAAGCGCACTTGCGCCCGGCCCAAACGCGGCGACAATTGCCTCGGCTTCTCGGACGTCGAGGACAGCACTACAAGGTTCGACGTCAACGATCTTCCCGGTCACCGCGTTCTTGAGCTGGGAACGCCCAGCCCATCCCCAAACCGCGTTGTCGTCACAACGCGCGCGCAGCTGAAAACCTGAACCGTCGTGACTGAGATGAAGCCCGGTCGATGTGCTGACCAGCAAGATGTAATCGCTCATACCAACCTTTTCAGGATCAATGTCGGGGGCAAGAATACCGGCTTATGAGAAGTCTGGCCCCCAGACGTGCAAAGCGCCAGCCATAAGAACGTCACGGAGACGCTCTCGATCTGTTCTACAAGTCGCTTCAAACAAGCGTAGCGTCGCGCGCCAGTCTTCAGACCAGGTCAATCTGATCCGGGAGGACACGCGGCAAGTCAGACCACCTGATATACATGCTCCAGACTGAAGCAGCCTCATGCAGGCAATGCGTAAATTAGCGTGGGCACGACTCCACCGAAACGTCCAGCCCCCAAAACCTAACGATCGCGAAGGTCCGCCTGACGAACGGGCGATCATCCTGAAGCAAAGTGCTTTGTAAGCTTGGCGAAATGCTGACCGAGCGGATCCAATCCTCATTCTCCGCGTGCAGGAAGCGTTCGTTGCCACCTCGCAGCTCAAACGCCGAGCCAACAACGGTGCACCGCAACAGTTCCGGGAACGCACCGAGTCACTTTCCCCAGAGCAGACAATGTGCCAACCGTTCTTAGACATATACCCGTGGTAGTGTTGACCACCGCCAATCTCGGTGCCGCGGAGCAGCGACTCACCCAAGCGAGGTTTGATTACGGACTAAGCATCTCCTCTGGTCGCGCACAGTTGATGGCCGCCTACCGCTGTAGCACATAGGCCATCATTACTTGCGCGTCACCAAGGTCCTGAGTGCCGTATTCGCAGTGGAGTGCAACAGCTCCGTTGTGGCGACCTACGGCTGCCAAACAGTCTGCGCCCGGCAACAAGCCACTCCCACTGTCGCCAGCTCTACCTTTCCTGCCTGACGCGCGTCCCACAGCGAGAACTGCCTGTAACCACATCCTGCTATACTTTGATGCTTATGTCAGCACACGGCCGGCGCTTGCCGGGTGTCAAACACCCATCGACAGCGGCCGACAGTCGCTCTATGCCTCAGGCGCACTGCAACCGCTGGACCGAGGCAAAAAGCCACATCGCACAACAGCGCCTCCCGGGGGAACCGGAGCGCGCAGACATAGGTCAACAGTGGACTACACGTCGGCTCCGCGACCCAGGCATGAACGTTCATCGTTCAAGCACCTGGGTCACCTGAAACACCTCGGCACGTACTTCCACCGGTACGGTTGGGTGTTGGCATTCGCGGTAATCGGGCTGCTCGTGACACGAATCCTTGATGCGATCGTGCCGCTCTTCATGAAGACCGCCATCGACAGCCTGGCAGATGAGGCAATCGAGCCGAACGTCATGTGGCCGGCGATCGGGATTATGGTCGTCGTGGCCGTCCGGTTCGGGATTTTCGTTTTTTCCCGGCGCGTGATGCGCCGGGTCTCTATTTCTGTCGCCTATGACCTGCGCAAGAAGATCTTCAACCACGTCCAGTTCCAAGGTCCAGGGTTCTTCAACCGCTTTGGCACGGGCGATCTGATGTCGCGCGCCATTAACGACATCAACATGGTAAGAATGGTGGTTTCGTTCGGAGCCGTGAACATCATCCTGTTTGTGTTCACGATCGCGACCGCACTCTATTTCATGATCGATCTCTCCCCGGAGCTGACGCTCTGGGTTGTGCTGCCCCTGCCGCTCGTTGCCATCGTCGGGTTTGTGATGGCCCGGCAAATGTTCCCTTACTACCGCGACCAGCAGGAGGCGATGGCAGCCGTCACTGCGTTCACCCAGGAAAACCTGAACGGCATTCGCACCATCCAGGCCATGGCACAGGAAGAAAGCGAAATCGAACGCTTCAACCGCGTCTCAACGCATTACGCCAAGATGGTCTATCGCACCACTCGCTACAACGCTTACGTTGGATTAGTGATGCCGCTCCTTACAACCGCCTCACCGGTCATCATCATTTTCTACGGTGGCTCGCTGGTTCTGTCGGGAGAGATAACCCTTGGCACGTTCATGGCGTTCTTCTCGTACATGATGATGGTGGTCTGGCCGGTGCGGATGATTGGCATGTCCCTTTCCATGTTCATGGCCGCCGCGGCCGGTACCCAGCGCATATTCGAAGTCCTCCTACACGAAACCGAAATCGAAGACACGCCCGCGGATAACCTCCCCGGCGAGATTGGTGGACACCTTGAGTTCCGGGATCTGACTTTCAGCCATCAAGGGGCCCCAAACCCCACCCTAGAGGATGTCGCGATTGATGTACCCGCGGGCGCGACGATTGCATTGCTCGGCCGGGTAGGCTCAGGCAAGTCGACTGTACTGAAATCGGCTGTGCGCCTCGTCGACACACCCAGGGGCACGGTCTTTATCGATGGTCACGATATCTGTGACTACCCCATCCGCGATCTGCGCCGCATTGCAACGCTGGTACCTCAGGACCCCTTTCTGTTCTCCACTACCCTGCAGGAAAACCTTACATACGATGAGCCTGAGCGGGACATCGCACGAATCTGGGACGCAGCAAACGCGGCCGGGCTGTCAGACGCCATCTCGGACTTTCACGACGGCCTGGAAACCATGGTAGGCGAGCGCGGCCAGACGCTCTCAGGTGGTCAGAAACAGCGTGCAACGCTCGCGCGCGGACTGGTTCGAGACGCGCCGATCCTACTGCTGGATGATTGCTTTTCGAGCGTCGATACCGAAACCGAGGAACGTATTCTGTCAGGCCTCGCCCGCCTCCGAGGCGGGCGTACCACGATTCTGATATCGCACCGCGTATCAACAGCTCGCCACGCAAACCGCATTTTCATCATCGAAGATGGCCGCATCAGCGAGTCAGGCACGCA